>JBCDHL010000317.1:0-3079 GCA_038750095.1 Chlamydiota bacterium | reverse complement strand
TATCAAAACTTGTTTATATTATATCATTAAAAAAATAGATATGTCAAATTTATGATCTAGTTTTCAGTAGTTCACGATTAAAAACGAGACTAAGCCTGATTTTGTCAGTGGCTTAGATAAAAATAGTTTACGAAAATTAAATTCACAACACATTAATGAATAGAAGTTTAAGAGTTTATCGGGAACTACTGTCGTAAATATTCGGCAAACGACCTTATTGAGAAGAAATGGCTTCGCATAGTGGCGGTAGCCACAAGCAGGAAAAAAGCCCGGTGTAATTGCGAGGAGCTTTTGCCCTCCCTGTGGCTACCCTCATTGATTCAAAGCCTTGGTAGAGGCCATACCTTACCACAAAACTTTGGGTACTATTAGGCTTTCTGTCGTTCTTTTATCACTTGATAGTAACCAAATTTTGACATGAGTGCAGGATGTAGGGTCATGGATATTTATTATGCGATGACGTATTCTAGGATTATATCCAAATTTTGAAACACGATCGGTATAAGTGCCAGATTTAATGGATGGAGCTATGTCAATAAAAACAAAGATCATCTGTACCATCGGACCCGCAGTAAACACTTACGAGAAAATGGTTGAACTCATCAACTCGGGGATGAATGTTGCACGTATCAATTTCAGTCACGGTACCTATGAAGAGCATGAGATTGTCATCGAAAATCTCAAAAAAGCTCGAGAAGATATGGGTGTTCCTTTGGGCATTATGCTCGACACCAAGGGACCAGAGGTGCGCTTAGGGAATATTGGTGATGGAAAGGCTTTGCTTGCCAAAGGTCAGCAGTGGTTATTGAAAAAAGAAGAGATGGAGGGTGATGGTTCTCAGGTAACAATAAGGCCAGGGTATGTTCTCGATAAGGTAGAGATCGGTGCTACAGTTCTATTTGACGATGGGTACATTTCTTCACATATTGTGGAAATTAACGACGAGGGAGTCATTGTACAAATCGACAACTCAGGAGAGATAAAGTCTGGAAAAGGGGTTAACTTTCCTTATGCGAATCTGCATTTACCCTCGATGACAGAAAAAGACATTGCCGATATCACATTTGGTTCAAAACACAACCTCGAGTTTGTTGCAGTCTCTTTTGTACGTTCTGCTGCAGATATTTTAGCCATCAAAGGGCTTTTAGCTGAGCTCGATCAGTCAGATACTTTGGTGATTGCAAAAATAGAAAATCATGAAGGTGTGGAAAATTTTGACTCAATCGTGCAGGTAGCGGACGGCATTATGGTTGCAAGGGGAGATTTGGGTGTTGAAGTTCCTCTCACGCAGGTACCAAAGCTGCAAAAAATGATGATCAGGAAATGTTACCTCGCTGGTAAACCGGCTATCACTGCAACGCAGATGTTGGAATCGATGATTTGTAATCCAAGGCCCACTCGTGCCGAAGCTTCAGATGTCGCTAATGCTATCTATGATAGTACCTCCGTAGCGATGCTATCCGGAGAGACTGCTATTGGACAGTATCCATTTGCAACGGTAAGAATGATGAAAAATATCATTGAAGAAGCAGAGGAAGATTTTGACTACCAGAGCTTCTTTACTATCTACTCTCCTTTCGGATATCACGATGTGCCATCTTCAGTGACTTTGGCTGCTGTTAAAACTGCCTATAGTTCTGAGGCAAAAGCAATATTTACTTTCACCTCTACTGGAAGTGCAGCACGCTTGATGGCTCGACTTCGACCAAAAATGGCTATTATTGCTATGACTCCATTGGAGAAGACCTATCATCAAATGTCGCTTAACTGGGGAGTCACACCTGTTCTTGACGAGCCTTGTTCCTCCATCACAGAAGCCTTTGGTAAGCTAAGTGCCTATGCCATCAAGAAAGGGTATGTAAAATATGGAGACCTAGTTGTCGTTACAGGGGGGTCACCATTTGGTGTTGCCGGAACAACCAATACGATGATCGTTGAAAGTATTGGAGATGTTCTTATTCGTGGAGAAAGTGGTTCTGGAACGAAAACACATGGGAAGGTCACGTTGCTTCACTCTTTAGAGGGGAAATCGCCTAAAGAAGTGATTGACCACTTTATTGTTATCCCCAATTGTGATGACAAATATCTTCCATATATTAAAGAATCCTTGGGGATTATTTTGCAGAATCATCTCGATGATGTTGACTCAGAAACGTATGCCATGCAAGTCGCAAGAGAAGAGAAAAAACCTGTTCTCGTACGGGCAGATAACGCTTTCAATATTCTTCATGAAGCACAGCTTGTTACTCTCGATCCAGCTCGTCTCATCGTTTACAAAGATGTCGTTTAGTTCTGGTCAATGATAAAGGAAATTCCAAATGTGCATTTTTTTCCTTCGAATTCACCTGGATATTTGCAGACACTTAGCGTTGCACTTCCATTCATAAATTGCCCTAGGTGTTCATGTAGAAATTTTGGTTTTCCTGAATTCAGGACATCAAGATCGACGGATTGAAATGCTTCAGCATTATTGGACCAGGGTAATTCGTCATCTGTTTTTCCGATAATGTCTTCTTTTGCAAAAGATTTTAATGCTTCATTGACCCAAATATAGACACCATTTTCATCTTTTGCCCAAAAAAAGAAGGGGACTGTATTAAAAACTTGAAGATCAGACTGTTGCATATCACACCTCAAATGTTTTTTTATTCCTCATCATCACTGTATCATGAATGGAATATTTCATGAATATTTGCGTAGGTTTTCATCATGGGATTTGCGATAAAAAGTTGTTCATTACAGAGAATTTCATTCATGATCGGTAAATACAATAATAAAGTTTTAAGTGTTAACTGTAATTGCGTTGTTATTCTTGAAAGTTTTTGTGTTTTTTTTCTCTGTGCTGGACAAAAAATTTTTAACAAGATGAACAGGATCGCCTTCGGCGACAAGATAATAATCTCGGAACCAGAGACATACTTGCTCTCAAGTTTTTAATAAAAAATTTTATCCTGTCGTCGAAGGCGATCCTGTTCATCTTGTTAAATAACTTATTGAGTCTAATCTTAAGTCGTTTTGCCCTTCGATATGAAAAATTGTCCATTACAGAGGCTTTTTTTGCTTTTTGTTATAATTTTAC
>JBCDHL010000316.1:0-3085 GCA_038750095.1 Chlamydiota bacterium | reverse complement strand
TTTAAAGTGAAACTACAAGAGAGTTCTTATAAATTACCTCAAGAAATCCAGTCCCATGGTAATTCATAACGTTAAAACACGAATCTAATATTATTTCTGTTAAATCTGAATGCTCCATAAAAAAATCCTATCCTGCAGCCGTAGGCTATCCTGCTTATCTTGTTCATATATTTTTATCGATTCCGGTTGAATCTCAATATTGTAATTAACCAAGTTAAAGGGAACAGCTTAAAAGATTCTCGATTAAATTAAAATTTATTTTTAATTCATGTATTCCCCCGATCGCATGAAAGAATCTCTTGAGGGGAAAACATTTTTATAAGATAAGGGACCCATATCAGTGACTAAATGTGATGGGGGAATGATGGTAGGAACTAAAGAGAAAAAGAGCGGTGGCCTTGCTGGAATTGTGGCTGGTGATTCCGCGATTTGTTTATGTGGTGTTGAAGAGCAGTCTCTTAGGTATCGAGGGTACTCTATTGAAGATCTTGCACAGCATGCAACATTTGAAGAGGTGGCCTATCTGATACTAAGAGGTACCCTTCCGACTATTGCTCAGTTAGAAGAGTACAAAGAGCGACTTCGATCTCTTCGTGATATCCCAGTCAATTTGAAAGCGATTCTTGAACAAATTCCTCATGATGCCAATATGATGGATGTGATGCGTACGGGATGCTCAGCACTTGGGCATTTTGAACCGGAAGAAAAGCAAGACGATCCCTTCTATATTGCTGATCGTCTGGTTGCTTCTTTTGGATCAATGTTACTTTATTGGTACCAACTTCATCATACTGGTAGGCGTCTGAATTTAGATACTGATGAAGATTCTCTAGCAGGTCATATCTTACATCTCATCCAGGGACACTCTCCTTCAGAAAATCATCGTAGGTGTTTGGATGTCTCGTTGATTCTCTATGCTGAGCATGAATTTAATGCTTCGACGTTTACTGTGAGAACGATTGCAAGTACGCTACCTGATTTTTATTCAGCAATTTGTGGGGGAATCGGAGCCTTACGTGGTCCTTTACATGGTGGTGCCAATGAAAAAGCAATGGAGTTAATCCAGCGTTTCAAGACACCAGAAGAGGCTGAACGCGAAGTTCTAGGGATGCTAGAGCGGAAAGAGCTAATCATGGGTTTCGGGCATCGCGTTTATACAACTTCAGATCCAAGAAACGCAATTATCAAAGAATGGGCAAAAAAATTAAGCTATGAAGCAGGAAATCCTGAGATTTTTGCGGTGGCAGAAGCTATCGAGAATGTAATGTGGAAAGAAAAGCGCCTATTTCCGAACCTGGATTTTTACAGTGCTTTGTCGTATCACTTTTCTGGTATTCCAACGGAAATGTTCACGCCACTCTTTGTCATGTCACGAATTGTGGGTTGGTCTGCACATCTTCTCGAACAAAGAGCAAATAATAAACTCATCCGCCCCATCAGTAATTACACGGGGCCAGAAGCACTTGAATGGATACCTTTCGAAAAGAGGTAACAATGAAACTAATGAAAAGTGACAAAACTTATGATACAGCGATTAATCTAATTGCAGAATATGTAGATGGTTACGACGTTACCAGTGAATTGGCAATGAAAACAGCTCTTTGGTGTTTGGCCGATACTTTGGGGTGCGGAATTCTTGCTTTGAGTTTTCCGGAGTGCACAAAACTTTTGGGGCCTGTTATTCCTGGAACATATGTGCCAATGGGGTGCCGGGTGCCTGGAACTTCTCATGTCCTTGATCCAATCAGCGGAGCATTTAATATCGGAACCATGGTGCGGTGGCTCGATTATAACGACACGTGGCTTGCAGCCGAGTGGGGACATCCAAGCGATAACCTTGGAGGGTTGTTAGCTGTTTGCGATTACTTAAGTCAGTTACGGGTCGTGGAGAAAGAACATCCATTGAATGTGAAAGAGCTTTTGAGGGCCATGGTCATGGCTCATGAAATTCAGGGAAGCCTCGCTTTACGCAATAGTTTCAATCGCATAGGATTTGATCACGTTATCTATGTGAAGGTGGCTACTGCTGCGGTCGTAACGAAGTTACTTGGAGGAAATCGTGAACAGATAGCCAGTGCTTTGAGCAACGCTTGGGTAGATGCAGGGCCGCTTCGAACATATCGTCACGCGCCGAATACCGGTTCGAGGAAGTCGTGGGCAGCTGGTGACCAGACAAGTAGAGGTGTGAAGATCGCCTGGATGACGATGCAAGGAGAGATGGGGTGTCCTACAGCTTTATCGGCGGAGAAATGGGGCTTGTATGATGTTTTGTTTGATGGAAAACCTTTTGAATTTGAGCGGGATCTGGGAAGTTATGTGATGGAGAATGTTCTTTTCAAGATATCTTTTCCTGCAGAATTCCATGCACAGACTGCTGTGGAGTGTGCGATACATTTATATCCGCAGCTTATTGACAGGCTTGAAGAGGTTGATGAAGTGTTAATAGAGACACATGAGTCTGCATTAAGGATTATAGACAAGAAGGGACCCTTGAACAATCCAGCAGATCGCGACCATTGCTTACAGTATATGGTCGCTATTGGTTTGTTATTCGGGCAGTTAAAAGCCGAACACTATGAAGATCGGTTTGCTCAAGATCCAGGCATTGATTCTCTGCGTGAAAAAATGCGTGTGGTGGAGAAAAAAGAGTATAGCGTCGACTATTTAGATCCCGAAAAACGGTCAATTGCTAATGCGATGACTGTCTCATTCAAAGATGGAACAAAGACCGAGCGTGTGGAAGTCGAATATCCTATTGGCCATCGAAGACGACGTGAGGAAGGTGTTCCGTTGATTTTTGCCAAGTTTGAGGACAACCTTGCAAAGAGGTTTCCGATCCACCAGGTCGAGGAAATCGTCGACCTGTTTAGAGATCGGCATCGGTTAGAACAGATGGCTGTTCATGAATTTATGGACCTTCTTGTTTGTGAACAGTGCTATTAGCCCATTCTTGGTCAAAAATACACTTTTTTGAATTATGTTGAATTTTTGAATTCGAATGAAAAGTTTTTGCTTTCTCGATTTATTTGTTGTATTTTATCTAATCAAATTAAAATTTTTTAACAAGGAGAAAATGATGCCAAAT
>JBCDHL010000315.1:0-3113 GCA_038750095.1 Chlamydiota bacterium | reverse complement strand
TTATCTAAATTTACAGCGGGTTCAGGTTGAATTACACCTTAACAAAAGCTGTCAGATCTGCTGGACCAAACCGCGGCTGATAATGTGACTGATTGATTCCTCCACTGTGGCTGACTTACTGGCTCTCGCCATAAAACACAGGGAAAACAACCAATCTGTCGTCAGAAGATTTCGAGGTATTTTGCTTCCAACTCTGAAGAAAGCCGTGCGCTAGCTTCTCTAATCTTCGGCTCCACTCTCCGTAATTGGTGTGAAAGGCAGGAGGGTTTTTAGGATTGTACAAGAACTCTCTCTGTTTTCGCTTCTTAGATATTAATCGCTCGGTAGTCTCTGCGATCCAGCAGATTAGCGAAGGTTTCTTCGTTGTGGTCCCGTATCTCGGTTGTTTCTGACGGCAGCAGAATATTGACCAGAATAGGTTTCTGTCTCAACACGTATCAGTCAGAAGCGATAGTACGTTTAGTCGCGGAAGGGAGAACCGAGGAACTGAGCTTGGAGCAGAAGGGGAAATCAGGAATTATTCAGTCGATGGCGACGCGGCGAGAGTTTTTAATCAGAGTATGGATGGTCAACGGACCCTCTTAAAATTTAGTACAGTCACTTACTGCGCAGTTGATTTTGCTTTTGAAGAAAATTTGAAAACTGCAGTGATTTTTGAGGATGATTGAGAAGGTAACCTTGGAAATCAAAACACTTAAGTCTTTGAAAGAAATCCAACTGCTCATAGCACTCAATACCTTGCGCAGAAACAATAATTTCATTTGCTTTCCCGAAAAGTATAGCAGAGGAAATTGCCGGAGCGACATCTTTTGTATTTTTTGATTGTGACAATTTTCGACTAATCTTTATCATAGAGATTTGAGTCCTTCTCAGTAGCTCTAATGATGTCGACTTTTCTCCAAAGTCATCAATGATTACACAAATACCTAAATCTGCTAAGTAATTAATCTTTTGCAGAGCAACGAGAAAATCTTCTCTCAAACAATTTAACGAGATCTCAATGCCGATAGAACCGTGGTCAACGTTATGATGAAGGACGTTTTTTTTGATCAGACCAATAAAATCTGAATGCATAAATTGGTCAAGACTCACATTTATCGACAAGCAGCTATTCGTCAAACGAGACGTTTTCCATGATGTTACTTGGCTACAAATTTCATGCAAAGACCAATTAAGCAAGGTCATTGATAGATTTTCTCTTTGTAAAATTGGAATTATTTTTTGAGGAGGAATAATCCCAAATCTACTATGATTCCATCTTAAAAATGCTTCTATTTCAATGATCTTTTTCGTTGAAAAATTTAGAGTCGGTTGAAAATCAAAATATAGCTCATCATTTTTGATTGCTCTAAGAAATTGTTTCTTGGCAGAAGAAACAGTGGACACAGTGTTTGCAACAGGATTCCGCCTTGAGGCTTCTCTCATCCTTGATTCACACAAACAGTTTTCATCATTATTAAAATCTTTGCCAGCACAGTCGAGTAGTTTTTCTAAGGAGTCTCCATCATTGGGGAACCTAGAATAGCCAAACGATATTGAGACTTTAACAGAAGAGTAATAAATCTTATTTAAACTTTTAACTAGTTTTTGATAATAGTTAAATATGAATGCACGTATCTGTTTGCCCTTGACCAGTGACTGCTTAAGCAGGATGAACTGGTTTGAAGAAATCTCAACAGCTACATCACGACTTGTCAATGAATTCTGAACAGATTGACAAATGGTACGATTTATCGATTTTTCTCGTTCTTGAGTGATTTTCTCCCCTTTACTACTAAATATGTTCAGTTTGAAAATTAATAGAGAAAACTGATTATTGATTTCGCTAATTTTCCGATGAAATTCGTAATATAATCGTTTAAAATTGTACTTAGTCCTCCATAAAAGCTCACAATAAGCCGTCAAGTATTCTTGATCTAATTGCTCGCTTAGAACACTTTCAATATTAAAATTTTGCGAGGGAAACTCTTTGATATGGTGCAAAAAATAACAGGAGCGATTTCTGTCACTGTAGGATATCGTAACTAAACCAGACTCACTCCTTCTAGAGCTTTTAAAATCACTTTCTAATTCTTGTGAAGTCAACTCAATTTCTACGAATAGACCTTTGACATTTTTTGCCAAATCAAATATCTGTCCATTATCAAGACGCTTCACTTTGGTCCGCTTTCCTGATACGTAAACCCCATTAGAACTTGGCTTGCGATTCGCAACATCGCCGTCAAACAACATGTAAAATGACTCGTTGTGAGCGTCTGTGCGAACCAGCGTCAGATGTATGCGAGACAAGGACTTTTTATCAATGACTACATCATTTGATGGATGCCGACCAACTGTACATCGCGGCATATTCAAATAAATAATTTGACTTTTGTTATCACCTACGAATAGTAGGAAGCAATATTTGGCAGAAAAAAAATCTTGAAAGCTGCCATCGCTTGGTCGATTATCACTATCAATTAATAGCGTTCTATTTTCCTCGAAATTGCCCATGCCTTTTGGGATTGCCACTTGTCGCGCCCTATTGTGAGTCTTAACTTGTTATTAGAGTCCGTCGAATATCCCGTTGAATACCTTGGTGAAAATGATATAAGATTACCAGGGTATATGGTCTTTGAATGGTTTTGGTGCACAGATAAATTCAGTTACAGCGAGGATTTCTGAGGTCAAGATTTAATAAAAACGACAATAATCACTATATTAAAACATCCCTAATCGCTGGAATCCTTATGCTGTAAGCGCCTATTTATTTAACCAACCTCCTTTGACTCATAAAATCACCCCAACGACCTGAAGTTTTTATTTCCATTACTATGAAAGGATAATATTCGATGCGCTCGCCATCATCTTTTTAGAGTTGACGAATTCCAGGCAAGCGCTCAGTAGAAAACTAAACGACTGACTAGGCTTGCAATAATGTATGGGACATTTGATTGCAGGTTGCGCATGCAGTAACGTTCCCAATATACAGGATAATTTGTCCGAGATAATGTTGCATCGGTAATAGTGATTATCTTTCTTTTGGGGCCTTTACATTTTTTTTAAATAGAAGCTTTAGTTTGTGAACACAGGGTAAATTTAGAACGCAATCAAATTTTTTAATAAGTATAAAT
>JBCDHL010000314.1:0-3133 GCA_038750095.1 Chlamydiota bacterium | reverse complement strand
ATTGAGTTTATTATAATTAGTGAATCATAACCTTTACAGCAGTGCAAGAACATATATACCAAAGCAGCAATGATTTAGAATACAAAACTTGGGCCCCTTGTTTGTTTTTTGTTTAATTGCAAAATATTAATTCAGAAGAGAATACAATTAGGGCTAAGATTATATGTACGATTGGTCCGGCTAGTGACTCAAAAGAGAAACTTTCTGAATTAGTGGATGCTGGAATGAATATTACTAGGCTTAATTTCAGCCATGGTTCTCACGGGGGGTATGCCGAGATCATTAAAAGAATTAAAGAAGTACGTAGAGAAAAAGGCGTCTCTTTGGGGATCTTACTTGACACAAAGGGGCCTGAAGTCAGAGTAGGGCAGCTGCCGGAAACGGGGATGATCCTAGAGGAAAATGGGGAGTATTGGCTTGTGAAGCAAGATGATGCTGAGGGCCCGAATGATATTCCTATAAATCCTTTTTCAATCCTTAGCGACTTAACTGAAGGTGTAACAGTTCTATTCGACGACGGGGCGATTTCTAGTACGGTAAAAGGTATTGACCCTAGCAGGGGAGCTCGTATCAAAGTTCATAATACAGCAAAGTTATCTTCAAGGAAGGGGGTGAACGTCCCAAATGTGGCTCTTAGCTTGCCAAATGTAACGGAGCAAGATATCAAAGACATACGTTTTGGTTGTCAACAGGGTATTGACATGATAGCTCTTTCATTCACTCGTTCTTCAGAGCATATCAAGGAAGTGAGAACGATTTTAGAAGATGAAGGTCGTGAGGATGTGTTGCTTATTGCTAAAATTGAAAATTGGGAGGGTATAAAAAATCTCGACAGTATTGTGCAGGCATCAGATGGTATTATGGTTGCAAGAGGAGATCTCGGTGTTGAATTACCAATCAGCCAGGTGCCACAACTGCAAAAACAGATCATTTATACGTGCTTTCTTGGAGCAAAACCATCGATAACTGCAACACAGATGCTCGAGTCGATGATTCAAAACCCACGACCAACACGTGCAGAAGTTTCAGATGTTGCTAATGCTATTAACGAAGGAACTTCTGCAGTGATGCTTTCAGGAGAAACTGCGGCGGGAAAGCATCCTGTCGAGGCTGTCAAAACATTTCATTCGATCATTTCAGAAGCGGAAAAGCACCTCAATTTCGAAGAGTTTATGATGAAAAGCTTGAGGTTGCCGTCAAATAGTGTACTCGCTTCGATTTCTGCTGCTGCTGTCAGAAGTGCGTATAATTCACGTGCAAAAGCAATTTTTTCACTTACAAGAGATGGTGAGGTAATACGCTTCTTATCCCGTTTAAGACCATCAGTTCCTATTATCGCTTTTACTGATAATGAACGAACCTTCAATAGACTATCACTCTATTGGGGAGTTGTTCCGTTAATGGTTACTGACCAAAATTTATTAGCGCCAGAACATTTTGATGCACTGGCAGAATTGGCCATCAAGCAGGGTATTGTGCAGAAAGGTGATTTAATCGTGGTCACTTCAAAAATAGATGAAGGTAAGGAAGATGATTCTAGCATGATGATCATTCAGTCGATTGGTGATGTTGTTTTTAGGGGAGCACGAGGATATGGACGAGAGGTTCATGCACAAGCTGTTTATGTCACTGATCCAACTCTTGTCCAGAATATAGATGAAAAAATTGTAGTTATTTCTGTATGTGATGAGAACTATGAACCTATTTTCAAACAGGCCGCTGGAATTGTTTTGCAAAATTTGCATAGTGATAAGAATTCAGAAAAAATTGCTGTCGATTATGCAAAAAAATATCATACTTCTCTAATTACAGAAGCGGAAAGCTCAAAAGTATTTTTTAAGGAGAAAAAAGTGGTGATGAGTCCCGAAAAAGTTGCTGTTTATCTAGATGATCAAGAATGGTGAGTTATTGACGACTATGATTAAGATTTGAATCAACATCTCTTCGATCACTTTCATATATAAGCCTGGAGCTTCTCCGTTCGGTAATGTACCAAAACATCCATTCTAACATAACGAAAGATCGGGTACGAAAACCAACGAGAAATGCTACATGAACAAACGACCATAAACACCATGCCAAAAAGCCCGAAAACTCAAATTTGCCGATTATTGCTATGGCTCGTGCTTTTCCAATTGTTGCCATTAAGCCCTTATCATGATATCTGAATGGTTTTCTGTTATGGGGGGGAACCCCTTTTTTAATCAACTGACCGACATATTTACCCTGCTGGATGGCAGCAGGGGCTATTCCGGGAATGAGGTTTCCGTTCTGATCTTTAATGTGAGCGGAATCTCCAATTATAAATACTTCGGGATGTCCAGGTATTGATAAATCCGGATTTACAATAACGCGGCTCTCACGATCTTGTGGAACGCCAAGGGTTTTAAGCATTGCTGGACAGTCATTTCCGGCTGCCCATACAATATTATTTGTAAAAATTTTTTTGGATCCTATTTGGACACCAAACTCATCGATATCGGTAACTTTTGTAGAGGTTAGAACAGTGACGCCTAAGCTTTTTAGGTCTTCTTCTGCTTTTTTAGAGAGAGACTCAGGATATGCCGTCAATATTCGTGGAGCAGCCTCGATCAACAAGACACGTGTTCGACTTGGGTCAATTAACCTAAAGTTCCTAGTCATAGTTTTTTGAGCGATTTCAGCCATCGTCCCTGCAAGCTCAACGCCTGTCGGACCACCACCTATTACCACGAAAGTTAAAAGGCGATCAGCTTGACTTCTGCTATCTGTAGCCTCAGCCATTTCATAGGCTTTGAGAAGTTGGTGATTAATTTTTACGGCGTCATTAAGAGTTTTCAGACCTGGAGCAAATTTCTCCCAATCTTTATTTCCAAAATAGGATTGTTTAGAGCCAACCGCAACGATAAGGTAATCATACTCTAAGCGGCGATCGGACTTGAAGAGAACAGTTTTTTCACTTGTTAAAACTTCTGTCGCTTCGTCCATGATCACTATTACATTTTTTTGTTTTTTGAGTATTTCACGGATGGGATAGGCTATATCTCTCGGGGCTAAAGCTGAGGTTGCCACTTGATACAGCAAGGGTTGGAAAAGGTGGTGGTTAGTCTTATCAATGATTGTTAATTTCACATTGACATTTTTCAATGATCTT
>JBCDHL010000313.1:0-3202 GCA_038750095.1 Chlamydiota bacterium | reverse complement strand
GTTCTATTTGGCTCATCCTAAAAACGCGTACCCTGCTATGTCCAAAAATCCCCTCTTTCTCCGCGCCCCAGCGTCTCCTGCGACTCCGCGTTGAATATTAACTCAATAATGTTCTTTAAGGTAGTTAACTAGAGGGAAAGGTACAGGTTTTTTCGATGAATCGATTTTGAGTGAAAATTATTAAATATTTAAATAGGCTTTATGATTCCTAAACGTTTGTCTATTAATTTGTTATTTAGATCTAAAGCCTTTCTTTAGTACTTGAATAGTGTATCTTTCAGATCAGCACTTGTGTTCTGTTGAAATTACGCTTAAGCTGAATGATTCGTAGTTACATCATTCAATTTTAGGACAAAGATCTAAGTCAATTGCCTACCGCCTGAGCAAGAGAATTGAGGAAACTCGGGGCTTTTGCTTGGGCTTTTTTATACCAATTCCGTTAACCTTGTTCGAAAATCCCTAATCATACATCTCACCGGTCTCGAAATCACCGGTTTCCATCTCTACGAGGTCTTCATGGTAGTATTGCCGCTCGTCAAGTTCACCTTCTTGCTTGGCAATATACACAGCGACGACTGCGTCGCCCATAACGTTTAAGATGGTCGACACCATTTCGCGTAGTCGGTCAATTCCGGCCAGGAGAGCAAGTCCTTCGATTGGCAAACCAACCGAAGTAAAAACGACGGAAAGCATGATAAATCCCGTGCCAGGTATCCCTGCTGCACCGACGGCGGATAGGGTGGCTGTCACCACAATGGTGATCATTTTTGTCCAGCTTAGGTCTATGCCATATGCGTTCGCAATAAAAATGACGGCCATTCCCTGGAACAGACCTGAACCATTCATGTTTACTGTCGAACCTAAGGGTAAAATAAAACGCGTGATGTTTTTTGATACACCCAAATTTTCTTGGACGCAGTGCATCGACACAGGTAACGTTGCAGAACTGCTACTAGTCGAAAATGCAAGCATAATTGCATCGCCCATTCCGCGGAAAAATGGAATGGGGTTTAACTTTGCGAAGAAGTATAAGATTCCGCAGAGAATAATCACCACTTGTACTGAGCAAGCTAAATAGTACGTTCCGAGGAAGAAGCCAAGTTCATAGAGTGTGTCTATTCCGTAGGTTCCTGTTACCCAGGCCATGATCGCAAACACCCCAATAGGTGAAAATTCCATAACGATAGAGGTCAAGCGGTACATGACATCTGCCAAAGATTCCAAAAACTCTAGTAATGGCCTGCCGCGCTCTCCAGCAAAGTTGATCGATATCCCCAAAAATAGTGCGAATACGATGATCTGCAAGACATTGCCTTCCACGAGTGAGGCCATAGGATTGTAGGGGATGATTTGTAAAATAATTTCGCCTAGAGAAGGAGTCTCTCTCACCATCACTTCTGTCGTGGTCGTCAGTCCCATTCCCGATCCGATAGCAAAAAGCTTAGCAAAAAAGACGCCAATGCAAATTGATCCTGCTGTGGTTGTAAGATAGAGAAATAAAGATTTAAGACCAACGCGACCCAGTTTTTGGGGGTCGTGGATACTAGTAATCCCGACGGTCATGGAAGATAATACAAGAAGGACGATGATCATGTTGATCAATCGTAAGAAAATGTCTCCCACTGGTTTGAATATTTCAGTACTTAAACCGAGCCCTGTCATGAATAATCCGACAATAACACCCAGTATCAGTGCTATGAGTATTTTTACCCAAAGTTTCATCTAAATCTTACTCCTAACCTATCTCGATCGCTCAGAGGTGACTTTTTCGCTTTTCGCACGAATGACTGTTTTCTTTATGAAATCCTTCCAGTATTGTAGGCCTTCTTTCACTTCCAACTCTATTTTTGTCCATACAATAGGTATGGGCAAGCAAGGTTTATTTTCTATCAATTTAACTTTGTCTTTCTCCGTACAAACGATATATTCAGCTCCCAACGATTGGCAGTGATTTGAAAAATCAATGAGGGATTGCTTAGTCGCGCGGTTGTGATCCGGAAGAATTAACTTGTCAAGAATCTTAGCTCCAGATTTTTGTAAAGTGTGCTCAAAACTTTCAGGTGTCCCTATGCCACAGAACATTCCGATTTTTTTATCTCCGAGACTTTTTATTTCTTGACCTTCCAGGGTTTGCATTGATGTGATTTTCACCATCGTACCAATTGCCGGAGCGGACGTGTATTTCTTCAGTCGTTCTGTTATGGAAGCGTATTGTTCTGCATCTTCAATGTGATTTAATATCACTAGGCTTGCTCGTTTAAGAGAACTAACCTCCTCTCTCAATAGCCCTCGTGGTAGGAGGTATCCCTGATCAAACGGGCTGTTAGCATTCAATACAACAATGTCAAAATCTCTCGATACCTGGCGGTGTTGCATTCCATCGTCAAGAATGACAAGTTTTGCCCCTTGTTTTGCAGCCATGTCTGCGGCCTGTTTTCTGTCTCTTCCTACGAATATACGAGCTTTTGGGAGGTTCTCAGCAAGTAGATAAGGCTCATCACCGCATAAATTGACGGGAAACTCAGGACCATTTCCGTTGCAAAGTCTTAAAGGGGTTTTTAGGTTTTCAGCATGAGATCGGTATCCACGTGACAGGATAGCCAAGGGTATTCTATCAAGGAGGTCTTTTGCAAGGAGCATTGTCACTGGTGTTTTTCCAGTACCCCCAGCAACAATATTCCCAACACTGACAACTGCGGGGATTTTTGGGTTGTAACTTTTGAGAAGTCCGCAGTCGTAGGCTTTGTTGCGCACAAAAATGATTGCTCGATATATCCAGCTGAGAGGGTGGAGAGAAAGCTTCAGAAACCAGGCGGCGGGTCCGTGACTTTTACCGTGAATCACTTTCAAATATTTTCTTTCCAAGCTGTCATATATTTTCAATTTAACTACCTCAAAAAAACGGAAAAAGCCAATTTGTGTGTTTTATGACTTATGATATCCCAGCTACGAGCGCTTTCTCTTTGCCAAAAAACAAATTTTGAAACACGATCAGTATAGAGTGAATTGACCCTCTAATTGTGTACCTGCCTTAAGTTGAACAGGTTGATAGCCAGCATATCACAATTTGGAATTAAAGGCTAGTTGGCTGGTAGTGAGCTGGTTAGAGATGTGTGTTCCAGTTCTGGTACTTGATTTGATACTTCTTCAGCAAGAAGTATCTCAATAATTTCTATGATAATATGAATGGCTGCCATATGAG
>JBCDHL010000312.1:0-3203 GCA_038750095.1 Chlamydiota bacterium | reverse complement strand
CTTTTTCATGTTGATGACGCCAATCAAAAACCTCCTGCAAAAGTTCATCATTACGAGAGTGTGTAGAAGCTAGCTCTTCACGAACGATCTGTGCAAGACGATCATTGGCAACTGCACGATCTTTATGCCTAACGACCTCTTCCTCCAAATCAATGATGGTTTTTGAAAAGTCTTGGTGACTTTTAGCATAGCTTTCTTTTTCAATTTTCAGTTTTTCATCGAGTTTGAGTAAATTTTCCAATCGACTTTTAGACTCTATTTGTAGATTTTTCGTTAATGCTGAAACTTCATCAAAAGACAGAGCTGTCGTTAAAAAAGAGAGTGATCCAGAGACACACAAACCGGCACTCCAGAGCATCGCAGAGAAGTCTTGATCAACAAAGTGAAAAGCTTCTACCCCTAACATAAGACCAATAGAAATCGCCAATCCTCTTAATTTCCACTTCCAACAAAGCGGAATCCCCACCAAAAGAGATATCGCAAAACTCGTTTGCATCGGGTTGGGTTTCATCATGCTTACTAGAAGTGTGAGCAATGTAATGAATGGTCCTGCAATCGCCCATAACTGAATCTGTTGCTCTATATTTTTTTCTTTAATCTGCACGTCTCGATCCTTCTATCGAATTTTTACACTCTCACCATTTTCAGCAAAGAGAAACAAGTACTATAGGCCCTCTTCATAAGAATTTATGCCATTAATGGTTTTTTTTTACCAGTATCTAACACGAAACAAGTTCATTTTTTAATCATATAGACCCAATTTATCGAATCTAAAGTAATATTTAATACAATCTTAATGAAATATTGATAGGATTGAACTTCAAATCAAATAAAAAAAACTCAGAGGGTTTAATTATGGGTATTCAAAAACTTGCAAACCAAGGTCAATTTGATGCAAAAGTGGACGAGCTGGTAAGAGCGGCTGATAAAAAAAGTAACATGTGGATAGATGACAACATGAACTGCTCCAAAAAAAATGGGCGGTTTTTACGTATTCTTAAAACATTACTTCATGCCATCGGCATCGACGCATTTGGACATATTCGGGTAAATAAAGTTGCTAACAAAATGTTCCAGTTTGCAGAAAAGAATAAAGATTTTTTGGATGCTAAAAACGCGGTAAAGCTTAATAGTGTTCTTTCAAAGTTAAATAGCAAAACCCACAATAACTACAAAGAGACAATTGAACTTACACAGTCTGCCATCAAAGGCATACTTCTTCCTGAAGATATGATTGAAGTACCTGAACCATCAGCGAAGCCACCTGCTCTACCTCCGCGACGAGGGACCCCATCACCTCTACCACCTCTTGCTGGCTCACCACCTAAACCATCTCCTGTTGCTGCACCACCTCCACCACCTCAACCATCTCCTGTTGCTGCACCACCTCCACCACCTCAACCATCTCCTGTTGCTGCACCAACTCCTACTGCAACACCTCCTGCAAACTCACAACCTCACCAAGCATTGTTTGATGCTATTATTAATGGTGGTGCGGTGAACTTAAAACCCACTAAAAATAATTCTCGGAATAACACTACTAAGGGTTCCAATG
Organism: Chlamydiota bacterium; assembly: GCA_038750095.1. Lineage (GTDB taxonomy): Bacteria > Chlamydiota > Chlamydiia > Chlamydiales > Criblamydiaceae > JAJFMC01. Next base: position 1,648 of record JBCDHL010000312.1, on the reverse strand, counting down.
GATTTGACCCTAACCAAGTTCTAGGTGTAAAACTAAAACGCGTAGAATCTAGAACAACTCCTCATGAACAATCGGGTAAAAATTCAGACACTGAAGCGGAAAAAGATAGCAACAACAATCCTTTCGCTTTTTTCAGGAAAAGAGAGTCACAGGTTTCGATGAAACCTCATTCTTAAATTCTTACCTAAAAAGCTCGGACTAACCTTTGGTGGTCTGAGCTTTTTTGTAGTTTAACGAATTATCGATCTCTTTAGCGATACTCATGAGTAACCCAACCCCAAAAAGGTTTGCCATTAGAGAGGTTCCCCCTTGGCTAACAAATGGTAAGTTCAGCCCAGTGCTCGGCAATAAACCAGAGACAACAGCAAGGTTCATAAAAGCTTGAAATGAAATTAAAAAAATGATCGAAATGGCCAAGTAACTGCTCGTTTCATGAGGAGTAAAGCATGCAATATAACATCCGATTGCAGCCAGCGACGCATAGAGTGTAATCACAACAAGCATCCCCAAAAAACCATACTCCTCTCCAATAATTGCAGCTATATAGTCATTCTGTGCTTCTGGAAGGTAACTGAGTTTCTGGAGACTCATGCCAGGCCCCTTCCCCGTCAATCCTCCCGAACCAACAGCAATTTTTGCTTGGTAAGGCTGGTGTCCACGTCCGTGGATGTCCAGCTCTGGGTTCATGTAAACCTTGAGTCTTCCTTGTACATAGGGTAGTTGTGTTGCAAAGACGCCCCCTAGCAGCACACACGCCAAAAGTGGAACCCCCCAATACAGAAAGGGCACCTTCATGAGGATAAATGTCACTACTAAAGATAAAGCCATCACAGCGACAGTTCCATTATTTGGCTCGATTAAAATCAAGAACAGAGGAATGAGGCATTTTGCAAGAGTTTTGATGAAAGACTTTAAGAGCTGTTCGGATTCCCTGAGTTGTGAGAACTCGTGAATAAAAAAGGCAATGAGAACATATTTTACAAATTCAGAGGGTTGAAATGAGAGACCTCCGATAGCTAGCCAGCGTTTCGATCCATTCACTTCCCTGCCAATACCGGTAATTAAAACAAGCAAGAGCATGAAAATGAAAACGACAAGGAGAACAGGACTTATCTGAAGAAAGACACGATGCCCAACTCTGTAAACAAACAAAGCCAAGCCCAACCCCAATAAACCATATACCAGTTGCCGAATGACCGCATGGTAAGTGCTTAGGTCCAGTTGTTGATCAAGGACTTCAGCTGACGAAGTGCTGAATATCACCACACAACCTATGGCATATAATGTTAAGACAATCAATGTAAGGAAAATTCTGGATCGGTACATTACACAATTAAATCAAAGAAAACGTTAGCCCTCCGCAAAGTAGACTACATGCGGCACACCCTGCGACTTCCTTCCATTTTATAGAGTTGTAGACTTTTTTATATTCCTCTAGCAAATGTTGATTCTTATCTAGACTGACATCCAGGTCATGAGAGGTCATAGGTAGAATTCTCGTATTTTTTTGTTCTTCTTTAATACGTTGAATCTGAAAGTGAGCATCGACTTTTGTCGCTGTTCTCTCTAAAAAATACGAGAATTCTACCTATGACCTCTCATGACCTGGATGTCAGTCTAGATAAGAATCAACATTTGCTAGAGGAAT
>JBCDHL010000311.1:0-3257 GCA_038750095.1 Chlamydiota bacterium | reverse complement strand
TCCAAGTCCGCGATATTTTGAATTAATCGAACAGCACATGAAGCTTCACATGCAGCCTTGTGATAGAGGAAAAGATGTTTTCGCAGGCCAGAAAATGCTGGGAGATATAGGTAGAATTAAAGAAATTATTATTGAAACGGATTCTCAATCGATTTTGGATTATGGTAGTGGAAAGGGGAGGTTGTATCGAGAAAAATTGATCTCAATACAAGATGATGAGCCCCTCGTTGATCTTTATCATTATTGGGGAGTCAAAGAAGTCTCCTGTTATGACCCTTGCTACCCTCCATACAGTATCTTACCATCAGGAAATTTTGATGGAGTGGTCTGTATTGATGTGCTCGAACATTGTCCTGAAGAAGATATCCATTGGATTGTTAGAGAATTGTTCCAATTTTCAAGAAATTTCGTTTATGCAAACATCGCCTGTGGCGAAGCCGTTAAGCTATTACCTAACGGAAAAAATGTTCATGCAACCGTTCGTCATCCTAAGTGGTGGTTTGAGGTATTTTCTGATATAGCGGCAGATTTTCCGACAGTCCGATGGGTGTTGATAACTACTAGATTGAAATCGAAGGAAGAAGGTCTTTGGTACCCTGTTAAGTTGTATCGAGGAGGCGATGGAGATCCTACAGAAGATTATCATTTACCTAAAAACTGATATTCAGTACAGACTCTTAGTCTGCTTCAAATCTTGTTTCCAATTATTATGAGATCGATTAAGATACCTTGGTTTTCTAAGACAGTATTGGTTGGCAATCGGTGTCTAAGAAGCTAAATTACCATAATTACCTAAGAATATAAATAAAATTTTTAAGGAGAAAAGTTCATGGATATTAACAGCAGTATGACAGTTTTAAACTTATGTTACAACGGGATAGATGGATTGTGTGGTGAACCCGGAAGGTGCGGTGATGTCGGAGAAAGTCACTTTTCAGAGCGTAATGGTCGTATTGGTAAACCTGGAACTCCTGGTCTAAATGGGAAAATAGGAACAGATGCTGGAAATTGTGACATTATTCTAGGTATCAACGAAACATCTAAAAAGATTCTATTATATGTTGAAAACTCCTCTTATTTATTACCTCTTGGAAATCCAGAAAGTAAAGTTGTTCTTACTGCTAGAGGAGGTACAGGGGGTTCTGGAGGGAAAGGTGGTACTGGTGGAGCTGGAGGCAGAGGAACAAGTGGTTGTAGTGCTAACAAAAGCACCTCAGGAACAAATGGAGGAAATGGTGGAAATGGTGGACCCGGTGGAATTGGTGGGCATGGTGCAAATGGTGGAAAAGGTGGCCACATAACAGTCACTGTTGATGAGAGCAATACAGATCTTCTGATGCTTTTTCCACAAGTCGTCGATGTCTCTGGAGGGATCCCAGGAATTAGTGGAAAGGGAGGTGAAGGAGGCAAAGGCGGGGAAAGAGGATATGGTGGGAGTAGCTACAGCTGGACTGAAGAAAAAGTTGAAAGGCACTGGAATGGTCAGTGTTATTCTGAAACGAGAAGGAGGATACCCCATACGACAAGTGGAGGTTACTCTGGAAACACAGGTTTAGATGGTGTTAGTGGGAATAATGGAACAGCAGGTCTTCCGGGTGAAAATGGAAGCCATACCATAAAAGTCATCACTCCAAGTGGAAAAGAGCAAGAGTATCCCACACGGTTTCATTTGGAAATCACTTCTGTTAACATTTTAACTCCCGAGTTTTATCCAGGGGACCTTGTTAATGCAGAGGTCACTTTGAAAAATACCGGGTTGATGCCAACACCAACTCATCAAAAGATTTACCTTTATGTGACGAGCAGCGAAACAATTTCATTTTCAGAAGTAAATAGTGTAGCCCTTCCAGGGGTCTTAGATCCTGGGGAGACATGCAAGGAAAAAGTTCAGTTTATGATTAATAAATTTCCTCTCAAAAATACATCTCGTTATGAATGCAATGTCGAATTTAATACAATCGTCGAAAGAGTAAATAAGTGTTTTTCTCCCTTTCAGTTAAAGCTAGATATTAATCATCCTGTTATTATTAACCAAATATCAATGCCTGAAAAGGCAAGTGATCAAGCTTTGAATCACTTTTCTTTGAAAGTACAAAATGTAAGTTCAAAGCCTTTAAATGCAAATGTATTAATTTCTCCCAAGCAAGATAGTGTGGTTCCCAAAGAAGAGATGATCTTCACTAGTTCCCATTTGTCTAATTCAAAGGTTTCCTCAGAATTTTTTGCACCGATATTTCTTGAACCAAACGGTATATCTATCTTGGAAGGTACGCTTTCCTTTTCCCCACAACTGGATGAACGTTGCTCTATCGCCAAACTTACAACAACTCTTTCCCTTCAAACTGAAGAAAATGTCGAAGAACTATTTCCAGTTCAACAAATCGATAGCACAATTAATGTATCGACCCCCTTTTCGATTCCAAAAAATGCGGAGCACCTAATCGTTACAAACAAGCAGACTACAAGAGCAGAGGTTGTTTCTTGGACAAAAATAATTGCAGGGATTGGCTATTCTGAACCAGCAATCTGGAATGTGAGTAATAGAGGAACTTTTCACCCCTCTGCAATTACCCCTAATTTTGCAGACAAAACAATCATCGTTCTCAATAACTATGTGGATAGCAAAACCGAAAAAGGCTATCACACCGTTGATCGGATAGCAAAAGATGAGTTTTTTAATGCAATCAAGTACTCTGGGTTGAAACTTTATATCCTTGGAGCACCTATAGAGTCAATTTCTTACTGCCAATTACCCAAATACACCCCCCCTATTCCACTGATCAAAGAAAATGAGGTCATTTCTCGGCTTAGAAAAGAAGAGGGGCCATTCTGCTTCACCGTTTATTCAAAAATAAAGAAAGGAAAAAGTAGTAAACCCAAATTAACCAGTAAAGTTGATCATATTACTAAAAAACTTCTCGAAAAAATCCCAGAAAAACGATACATCGTCTGTCATAAATATGAACCTCCTCAGAATTTTTCTATGATAGGATGCTCGAAAAAGTTAGGAATCGGTACTGTGTTGATATACGAAGCCCTTCCAAAAAACCATGCATCTACGATTGTTTGGGATGTAGGTAAGATAAATCTCCCTCACCCTGAATATAATATTCCTCACCATAGTTATAATCTTATTAAACTGCATAGTTTTGAGAAAAAAATGGCGTTGATTCTACACGATTTAGAACAACCAAGAGAAGATCGACTTCTTGAAAAGGCGATCTTGTCAGATTTGGTCGATGAAGTCTCTGTCGCGT
>JBCDHL010000310.1:0-3266 GCA_038750095.1 Chlamydiota bacterium | reverse complement strand
TAACCTACAAAGAGAAGTGCTCCCTCCCACCTTTTAACAGCGAAATCTGTTATCATTATGGGCAAGACAGCCACTGCAAATAAGATCATCACACCGTAGTCGATCCAGTTAATCCCCTGAATGACAAATGGGTGAATTAGGCCCGTAACTCCCACAATGGCTAAAATATTGAAGATATTTGAACCAATAAGATTTCCCACTGCAAGATCACGCTGATTTCTCATGATAGCGATCATTGAAGTGGCAAGTTCGGGTAGACTTGTACCAAAAGCAACAACAGAAAGGCCAATGACGGCGTCACTCACACCAAAGACCTTTGCTACAGCAACAGTTCCTGTAACAAAGAGCCGTGCTCCTAACCACATCCCTGCAAAACCGGCGATGATAAACATCCAGTCAACCCAGGCATTTTTGTTTAGGTTTGGAACTTCATCTTCGACTTCTACATTCTCCCCATGATCGTGTGTCTTGCAAAAGTGTATTGCCCAACCGGTGTAAATAAACAGACTCAGAAGAAATAGAGCTCCTTTCCAAGATGAAAGATAGCCGTTAATTAACATGATCGGGAAAAGTATCGAGATTGCTATCATGATAGGAACATCATATCTAACGAGTTGCCTCTTGACAGCAAGAGGCCGTATCATCGCCGAAAGCCCCATGATTAGTCCGATGTTGCATATATTCGACCCAATCACATTACCTATAGCGATCTCCCCTCTTTGCATAAGGCTAGCATCGACACTAACAATGAGTTCTGGCATTCCCGTTCCATATCCCACAACGGTAAGGCCTACGACTAAAGGGGGCAACCCCATACGAAGAGCAAAGGATGCACTTCCCTTAATGAGTGACTCCGCACCATAGTACAAAAGCGCAACGCCAAGGCCCATAAAAACAAGATTTAGTGTAAAACCGTCCATCACTTACCTTCCCACCTATAAGGGCCATAATAGTGGGATTAATAATGTTCCCACAGCCCAGACGACAACATCCATTGGGATACCAACTTTAAAAAAATCGGTAAATTTATATCCGCCTTCTCCAAATACAATCATATGCGTTTGGTATCCTGTGGGCATAGCAAATCCACAGGAACAACCAACTGCGATAGTAATTCCGACTGTTTTCAATGCTGTCGGGGTATCAAACCCTGCCAACTTTGCCACTTGAGCCGCTATTGGGAACAATATTAAAGCTGCTGCATTATTCGATAGTAATTCTGTAGAAATAATAGCAACGAGAAGAATTCCGCCAACCAAGTGCACAGGTTCATTACCGATAACAGAAAGAATGATATGAGCAAATGTAGAGGCCACACCAGTAATCACCATGGTTTTTGCAAAAGCAAAAGAGCAACCGATCAAAAGGAGAACATTCCAAACAATACTATTTTGCGCTTCTCGAATAGTGATCATTCTAGTGAAAACAAAGGTAGCTACAGCGGCCATGCTAGAGATCATGATAGAAACACCCATTGTCGCCGCAGTCACCATAGCAATCAAAACAGCCACAATAAATCCTACACGCCATGGGTGAAAAACTTGAAGTTTTTGATTATTCCTAATGCAATAATAATCTTTTGTATAATAATCACCGCCATGCCACTCTTCACTCGATATCAATATGAGAGTATCCCCTGCTTGTAGCTCCACATCCGCTACATGACCTTCAACACGATCTCCCTCACGATAAACAGCCAAAACAGAGGCTCCATAATGAGCGCGAAAATCAAGACTACGCAATGTTTTACCGATCATCAGTGAAGTCGATGATATCACGATTTCAGAAAAATGCGAGGAGCTAGCATCTAACTTGAAGTGTGGATCTGCTAAAGATTGTAACCCCTCGATAGCATGTAATTCAGCGATGTGATTAATATCACCGGCAAAAACGAGACGATCCTGTGGCAGAATTTTCTCTTCTTGACTGGGAGCATCAATCACAACCTCCCCTCTTTCAATTTGTACTAAAAGCTCATTTCTAAAGTACTTGCCTGCAACTTCAACAATCGGTGTATGTGCCAGGGGGCAATCATGATTCACAAAAAATTCGACAGTGAATTTTCGAGCATCTTCTTCAGCAGCCGATAAGGGGTCCTTTCTTTCTGGTGTCAAATGCCTACCAATTAAAAGAATATATACGAGACCCGCTATCCCACAAGGAATACCTATGTAGCTCAGCTCAAAAAAACCCAAAGAGGCGTTAGGAGCTTCTTGCCTAAGAAGCCCCTCAATCACCAAGTTTGTTGAAGTACCAATAATCGTACACATACCGCCCAGGATTGCTGCGTAGGAGAGTGGGATCAAAAACTTTGAGGGATACGTTTCGTTTCTCAACGCCCAGCGCCGTATCATAGGAGTCATCAGTAACACGATTGGCGTGTTATTTAGAAAAGCGGAAGCAGCTGCTACTGGAACCATCAGTGAAACGAGTTGCCTGTAAATGTTTTTTGAAGTAGATAACACATTCTTTGCCAAGACGTCTAACAAACCATGGATTTCTATGGTGCGGACTACAATGCAGAGCATAGCAATTGTCATGATAATATCGTGTGAAAACCCGTCTAAAAATTTTGCTGGTGGTAATATGCCAACAATCACTAGGATTCCAGAACTTATAAGCATGGTGATATCGGGCGGACGAATTTCAAGAATTAAGGCAAGGATCGTAGCTGCTAAAAGTGCAAGGGTGAACCACCCCTTCCAGTTTAGCGTTTCTAATAATTTAATATCAGAAATAACAATATCACCAGCTCTAGAAAGCTCTCTTCCTTTCGCATCTTCAAGAACATTGACCTCCTCACTTCTTGGCTGAGCGCCTTCTTCATTGGAAGAAATAGGCTGCCAATTTAAAAAAAGGACGGCTAATACCGATAAATAAAAAAGTCGAATGTACTTGGTACGCAGGGCCATAGTAGGGTTGCCGCTGTTCTGTGCATAAAGAAAAGATTATGTCTTCAAAATCTTTTTTTTGCAAACGAGGATCTTCGTCCAGAAAATGTATCTTTTTGAACCATAACCAAATTTTGAAACACGATCGAAATACTATCTCTCAAACTATACCCGACTTTCAGTCCTTAAATTGATCAGTATTGGGTGAGAACTTAGATTTTTCTAAGTTGATAAACATCATAACAGCTCCTCCCGTAAAAAAAATATATTTAACATAAAAATGTAAGTGTTACGCATTTAAAATCAACTCTTATTAAGATTTGAGTTTGTTTTCGCAATTTATAAACGCGGAAAAACGGAGACACCGGGACGCGG
>JBCDHL010000309.1:0-3281 GCA_038750095.1 Chlamydiota bacterium | reverse complement strand
TGGGATCTTTCTTTTTGCCAAATCCCAAATTATGGATCACGATCAGTATAAATACTTTCTTTTACATGAAAATTTATCCAGACAATCACTCAATAAATTTTTCAAAAGATCTTAGCTGCGACGGTTCTGTACTAGCAATTACTAACTGTGGCGGCGGAGGCCATATCGAAGCTACAAAAGCAGTACAAGCGCAATTTTTGGAGCAGCAGAAAGCTTTTAATTCTAAAAGAAGCCCTTTGAAGGGACAATTCAAAACCGTCGACATTTTTAGGGGATCATTTCCTCCCCTCATTAATAAATTATTTGCTTTCTCCATGACATATCACTGGAATAAAGCAAAACGTGAAGGTAACATAGAGGCTCAGGAACTCTTGTATAATAGCAAGACAATGGGGATTGCTAACTCAATCCTCGTGGAGTGGATCCTTTTTATTCCTGTTTTTATTTCGATGTTTTCTCGGTTAGCTTTTAACAAAAAAATTACTCACATTGTCATCACACAACCCTTGGGGATCAGTGCGATTATCAAAGCAAGTAGATTGGTAAACTATTTATTCAACAGAACCATCCGCACTTCATTGGTGCTTACAGACCTCCCCACTGATGGAACGAGCCACTATTCCAGACCAATAAAAAGATTGTCAGATAACGATAAAAACTTTCTTAAGTTGATTACAACGAAACCCCTCATTATTGAAAATGGAGAGAAAGAGCAGGACTGGTGGAAAAGAGTATTTGGATTACGTTACAACTCTGAAGACCAAAACCAGAGTCAGGTTCTTTATCGTGAGTTTCCTCTCAGACCCGCTTTTATAAAATGGAAGGACATACCAGCTAAACAAAGACCCGAAAAGTTAAAAATTAAAATCAACAATTCTGATGAACAAAAACTGCTCAACGATCTCTTGCGCGGAGATATTCAACAAAAGCAAGAAAAAACAAATAGTAAGAAAGTTATTTCGCTAAAAATAGATCCTATCAAGGAGTTTGTGGGACTCGTCACAATTGGGAGTCAAGCGGCAAAAAAAACTAAGAATTACGTAGAGGACTTCATCAATGTTGCTAAAACATCCCCGAACAGCCGAAAGTATACATTATTTGCTGCTTGTGGTAGACATGATCCTGGTTTAAAAACTTTATTCAGAGATGTTTATGATCTATGCTCAAAGGTAAAACTTCCCTCTAATGTTCGCGTCATACCAATGGGATTTCAAGATGATGATGAGCTAGCCCCAATCATGCATCGAATGAATTTTGGGGTAGAGAGTGCGGGAGGCCTTACATGCTTTGAGTTTAATCGAACGGCCAAATCAAAGATTTTTGTGCATTCAGAACTGGAAGACATAAATGGAAAGGTGAAAAGATTTTCAGCCAAAGGCCTTGAATTAGATGAAGAGCAGCGAAAGCTTTTAATGGGGTTTTCTTTGTGGGAAAAGTGGAATGCTCTTTATCAGGTGTACGACAAAAATGCTGAGATAGTCACCCCTGGAGCCTACTTCAAGAAAAAGCTTCGCGAAACAATCAACCCGTAACAAGTTATACCGAACGTACTTTGTAATTGATAATTTTCACCTCTTAACCAAGACAGCTGTAGACTTACAAAACATCATACTGATCGTGATTCAAAATTTAGTTTTTGGCATGGTTCAGACTAAGTTAACATTTTTCGTGTCCGCGATTAGGTGCCAATAACTAATTTTTGAAACACAATCGGTATAATATTAATCAAAATAATAGGAAACCCAATTTGGTATCGCACGATTCAAGTTCTGAAAAAAATCATTCGGCCCATTTCCTAACCGCCGAACAGCTCGAACAAAGAGTTTCGTGAGAGGAGATACAACGTACTTTTTTAACTCGTGAGCAACTTTTCTAGAGAACTTATTTCTCTCGCACTCTATTGAAATTTTTTGCAGTTTATGTCTTTTGTTGAGGTTGACCATACAATGATTCAATCCTAGATCAAAACTGCTTCCTTGTTCAACTCTATAGTGCTGTCCAATTAAGTGAGCGCCAGCATTCGGAATAAAATCACCTCTCATGTCAAATGCAAAAATAGGTGGTTTAACTTCTTTGTCTAAATCATCATAGTCTTCTTTGGTTTTTCTATCTACCCCCGGGGCATTAAAAGCATAAGCTTTTACTGGCAATTCCTTTTTGGCAAGCTGAACAGATAAATACTGAGCATATTCTCCACCCAAACTATGCCCCCCTATGCAAATAGGTCTCTTAATATCATTAAGCTTATTAGAGATATTATTAAGTGAATAGTCTAATCCCTTATGTGCCATTCCCTCTTCACTAATAAGGTCTGCTAATATCGAAGATAAAGATAATTTTCTTGGATTCCCATCAGCATCAAAGAGCTCGAAATCGGTTCCGGGAATAACCAGGTAAGTTGGTGCTAATGAACCTTCTTTATCATGGTTTGATAGAGGTTTGAGTATATAGTAAGGAATATCATCTTCAGCTTTACCCGAATGATGTCGTTTTATTTCATAGCTGACAATTTGGAGTTTGTTGTCACCACTTTGTACTGGGAATTGTATCGTCCTTCCATCAGTCACCTCTTCTGGAAGTTTAAACAATGATTTTGAGAGAACTTCGAGTATGTAAGCACTAAGAAGGTCGATTCCATAATCATTATATTGTTGAATGATTTTCTCTTTACCATCAAAACAATTTTGGAAGTGCGCTGAAATTTCAATAAACCTAATGGTAGATAACGCCAATTTTTCTTGGTTACTTAGGCTAGAAAGTGTAAATTCACTCCCTTCTTTCTGAATTAACTGTTTCGCTCCTTCGAACACATCAGGCGAATAAGACGCTTCACCTTCCTTTTCAATTTCCTGTAGAATTTCAATTTGTCGATTTCTTAATTCAAGGTTTCTTGGAGGCTTATAACCCAATTGATCAATTAATTGGGATAGAGCCGAATCTTTAAGAACTCCCTCGGAAATCTCCAGTTCCTTGCCCTCTTCATCAGGAATTCGATCGAATGGAGAGTGATGTAATATTTTCTTTGCTAAATTTTTAATAATTGTCAATATCTTCTGAAAATTAGAGCATGTAGAGGAGTCAAACTGTTCCCCTACTTCAGGACCAACTACTCCTTTTAATGGATTGTATTCATCAGCTGGTAAAACGGGTAGTTTGAGAGATAAATCACTGAAAATCATCATTGATAAACCAAAAATATTTTTCATTAGAAAAATCTATTTTAACACTTATATATTAAGTTATTATTAAGTCGAATTTATACTGAATGAAATTGGAAATTA
>JBCDHL010000308.1:0-3291 GCA_038750095.1 Chlamydiota bacterium | reverse complement strand
TTCTTTTTCCTCCTCTTTTGAGCAGGGCACATTATCTGAAATGGAAGTTGGCTCAAGAGACATTCGAATTGCATCTAACTCTTCTTTCATCTCAATTCCTACAGTGCTTACTTCTTCAACTGGCAATACAGTTGAAATAGCTTGCTTGCAGACATCCACAGAAGCAAGATCCAGTATAGGTGTTTTGCCTCGATCGATCTCACTTATAAGACCTATTGTCAATCTGCCTTTTTTTGTTTCTTTCAGAATCAGATCAATGTTACGGTATACTTTCTCTCTAACGACTGGGTTCTTTTTCATTAAGTCAATGAACTCTTGGTTATCTCCATCATCTAAAGCTTTGTGTAGTTTCGTCTTTAAAGAGAATGTAGAGTTCTCCCTCTCTTCTTCTTTTATTTGAGAGAGTACTAAACCATCAATATGGTTGTTGATGTTCTGGAGTAATATCTCTAACTTACATTCATTACTTGAGTAAAAAAATGTACGCGATTTCTTAAATTCAATTATAGAAGACGTAAGATCTACGAATCGTCGAAAATCCTCAATTATATTACCTGAATTCGTGCTTAATATCTCTTTATATTTTCTTTCAAAACAACGGTGATAATTATTTTCAACTTCTTCACGAAAGCTATTAACTTGTTTTCTTTGCTCGGGACACTTTGTATGTGCAAATGCTTTTGTGAAGTACGGTTTTAACTCAGACTCCGTTTTTTTAATCTCTTCAAGAGAGTCAGCTGAGAAGTGACATCCTCTAAAAACGTCATACACCTTTCGTAAAGAGTCGTCGAATTCAATTCTTTCTACTAATTGGTGTAATGAGTCTCTTTTTTCTTGAAGATCTTCTATACGAGTCACAACGGTGCCAAACAAAGCACCTAATTCAGCGAGAGTTTCTTCGGATATCTCGCTTATAGACTCTTTTTGTGAAATAAGAGTATCTACCTTCACCTGTGAATTGTCAATAAGTAGAGTAAGCTCTTCTAACTCCTTTTTTTCATCATATACTTCTAAAGCAGAGCGATTATTTATTCTATCCTGCATTCTAGATAGTTCACTACCTAGATTAATCAGATCAATAAAAACCTCTCCTATATTATTTAACGGATCCATTGTAGTACCACCTTTTTTTTAATTTATAGCCAATTTGCACATTCGGGGCGCTGGCGACGCCAGGTTTTTAAGGCCTTGACTAGTTTCTTATTAAAACTCTTTTCTAAATAATAAAAATTGGAGTAGAACAAAAGTTTTTTGAAATTTTTATGAGTGATGGCATCCGATTTGATCCTTCCCGTATAAATGAACCGAAGATAAACCTTGAAAGCGGCTGGATCGCCACCTACTACTGTACTCCTCATCAAACAACTATCTTTATAGTTTCCTTGGAAAAGAGGGCGGAAATATTCGACTCGTTCAGAAAGTATTGTTGAATTCACAAAAAACTTTTGTGTTCCTTCATTAACAGGAATTTCTAAACAAGTGTCATTAATTTTTTTATCAAATAAATTTCGGGATTTAAAAAAAAGGTCAGGATAGGAAATTTGCTTATTTTCATAAGTTGTTATTCCGTTTTCGTAACAGATCAGAAGTTGTTCCAGAATAGTTTTTTGAACTTTTTCAAGCGATTTATCAGAAGCAATGTCATAAATCGTCTCTTTTTCGTCAACAAGAGGGATACAACCCGCTCCTGCTTTAATGAGTAATAAGGCCGATTCTTCGTGCCCATTGTTGCAAGCTAACCATAAAGCACTCTGTCCAGCATTCGATAGGCTTTCAATAATTTCTTTTTTAGATTTTGGAGGAAGTTGCTCTAGAGCGAGAGATAGGGACTTGTTGAAACCATTCTTAGCAAGATAACGGATGAACTCTCCTCCAAGCTCTTCAACATTGGCACCAACAAGGATTAGTTGAGCCATTATTTCATCATTAGGTTTATAACTAGAGTACCTTAATAATTTAGCCTTAATCATTTTAGTATATTCAAAATTCTTATAGATTTGCGGGTAATTTTTAATTAGCCAACTCACAGCATTTGAGAAGCCCGAAGAGGTCATTTTAGAGATGATATTCCCACTATCTATCTCCTTTTCCTCACCTTCTGGGAATCCACCTTTTTGCAAAAGCATTAGGGCTATCTCTTCATGACCCGCTTTGCATGCATTTTCAAGTGCGAGTGGATATGTATCATATTCGCCCTCTTTAATTTGAATATGTTCTTTACATTTATCTTCAGGGAGTCTGTCAAGGATTAACTGGACAACATCAGTCCATCCCTGTTTGGCAGCCTCAGCAAGAGCCGTTGTATTTCTATGTCTTATTGAAACATCCGCACCAAGTATTATAAAAAGTAATGCAGTACTTTTTATACCAGACTTACAAGCTTGTACAAGAGGAGTATCCTGATATTCTTGTTCAGGAGTAAGTGCATTCATTAATTCAGCTCGATTCTCTTTTTTCTCGTCTTCGAAAAAGTCAACAATCAACTGATTAAGTCCATGAGTGGCAGCCTGATTGATCAAAAGTGCTTCCGCACTTTGAGGAAGAGTTTCAAAACGACTTCTTAAAAGATCAAGTGCCAAGCGAACTGTATGCTCGTGTTTTGATTTGATTCCAAATTCCATCATCTGACAATAATAATTTTCTAGGATAGTGTTGAAATCTCCAGTATATTTGCTTTCTTTTATTCCTTTTTCCATAAGACGAAGATTTTTTTGAAAAAGAGGTTTTAGATCTATATTTAATCCTAGATCACTGACTTTAAAAAGGGTCTCAAATGGTTTTTTATATGAGTATCTTGCTGGGGGAGTAAATAACATGAGTTTCTTGAGTAGCAACTTTACGATTTTTTTATGTCCCTTTATGGTCGCTTTGTCCAAGGCTTTATATAAATTGTCTTCAATCTTAGGTAGTTTTTCTTTAGGAAAATGATCAAAGAACAATTTGATATACTCAAATAGCCCCCTCTGAGAGGCAAAAACAATCGAACAGGAGTCTGAATCGTCAACCTCTGCTTTATTCAGTAAGTATTTTATAGCGAGACGTTCCAGTCCATATTTACAAGCAATGGGAATAATAAAAGTTGAACACCATGTGTTTGCGAATAAATCTAAACACCCAACCATACCCTTTGAAGCGGCAATCTCAATGAGATAATCAGAGTATTTGCATCTCCTATTTGTGCTATAACGGGCAAATGTTCTATCGCATATATCACGAACTTTTCGTTCTGTAGGAGTAGATGATTCAAACTTTACATCAATGCCAGCATTAATAAGAGGTTCAACGAGTTTC
>JBCDHL010000307.1:0-3388 GCA_038750095.1 Chlamydiota bacterium | reverse complement strand
TCCAGTGAGGGTATGATATTACTAGATCGACGACACCTCTTAGGAAAGGATGGGGTGGTCTTCTCTCTTATCGCTGTGGCTATGAGTTCTGTAATTTCATTATTAGTATCTTCATTCCGCTTAATTTTTTGATCGCTAAAAAATTTGATGAGAAAGATGGCAACGGCGCACATTAAAAGAATGGTGACTTCTAGAATTAGAATGAAAATTGCGATCTGAAGTAAGGTGTATCTTAATAGTTCTTCCATAATGTCCAGTAGGGTAATAGTTAATTATAAATAGTCTTGAGTATTTTTTGTGTCAAAATTGCAAGGTTAAATGGTTTTGCTATGTAGTCTATCGCTCCTTTCTCTAAGCCCTCGCTAATATCACTGTCAGAGGTGAATTGTGTAAGAAAAAATAGAGGAATAGTGTGTTGGAAACGTCTTTGACACTTTTCAAGGATCTCTAAACCATCCATATCTGGTAATTTTCTCTCAGTAATAACGAGCGGTGGTGGTGCTGTTTCATGATAGGAAAGTAACTCATGAAGTGCCTTTTCCCCTGTGGTAAATGTTTTGACTTCCACGTTATAGGGTTTGAGGGCTAGTGAGATTAACTTCATTAACTCAGTATCACTATCAATTAAGATGATGTTCTTTTCATCTCCGATCTCGTCAGAAATCTCAGGTGTGGAAATTTTGACGTAAGTATTTCCACCTTGATCACGTGTTTCCTGTAATTTTTTTTCAGCAATAACTAATAGCTCATGAACATTTTTCAACTCTTTTATCAGAGGGATAATACAACATGATAACGTTAATTCTTTGTTTCTACTAATAATCTCGTTAAGCAGTTCTCTTACTCTTTTTTCTACTGTGAAAATGTCATGCATATCCACTATTATAGCGAACCTTGCTGGCGTGATAAAAAAGCAAGACATGGTTCCTTTAGCTTTCGCGTTAAGTAAATTTCCAATAGAAATTAATTTATCGTTAGCTTTTGCTTTACCAAGTCTCAAAATAAGGTTTGTAAAATCATCAACTTCAAATAAGACTAGATGCTTTGATTGATCTTTGCCCTTGCTGAGCAACTCTAAGTGAAGCTTTTTCAAGAACTCATTATAAAGGGGAAGCCCTGTGATTTTATTTGCAGGAGAAAAACGCCCGGACAAAAGAAGATTTCTACCTAGCTGAGTAACTCTTTTTATAAAGACTTCTTTGTCCAGAGGTTTGTAAAAAATCTCATCCGCTTGATATTCTAAACCTGTTTGTTCAACCTCAGCGTTCCTCCAGTGGGTAATGATCATCACCCCCAGGTCACGGTAAAGTAGATCGGAACGAAGAGTTCTCAGTAAGTTTAATCCGTCGTATTTTGGCAGTAACACATCTAATATTAAAAGGTGGGGGCCAAAGTCATCTAGTGTAGGGTATAAGCGTTCGGGGTCTTGTATGGTTTTTACTTCTATGCCGATGCTGTTCAATGCTACTTCAAGAAAATCACAAATATCGTGATCATCGTCCAAAACGAGAACTTTAAAACCGGTTAACCTTTCCGTTGCTAAAGTATCCGATACTGCCTGAAGAAGTGCTGTTGGCGAAAACGGTTTGTGAAATGTGTACTTTATATCATGGCTCATTGCCTGCATTTTTGTATCAAGAGAGTCATCAGTAAATATGATACCAAAGTTTGTTGGTAGATAACTTTCTTTCTTCTTAGTCTCTTCCATAAGATCATAAGCTGTGAGCTTTGAACCAGGAAACTTATCTGCTAAGAGAACGATTTTGGGATTAAATTCTGAAGATTGAAGTTTCTTTAATGCAATGTTGGGATCGGACTCACTTAAAACTTCCAGATGAAAAGCCTCCTTTTTACGCTCCAGAATAGAAAGGAAGGTTAGGTCATGATCTACAATATAAAGAGCTGTTCGAAAAGAAGTGGGTAAGGAACCTGAAGTATATTCTTCCCGAAAAGTAGAGGTGATTTGGTAGTGGTACTTTAAGCTATTAAGAAAATCGTCTAAGGAGGCCAACCAGTTTTGGTCGATTTTATTATCGGACTTCAACCGATCTGCTATCTGAGCAATAAGCTCTTTGCAGAGGGTGGTCACATTGTGGTAACCATAAGTTCCTGCACTTCCACCAATTTTATGCGCTGCCTTTTCTAGTTCTAATAGTGATTTTTCACAAGGATCACTCTTAACAGCCTCTACAAGTTGACTCAATAGAGTGATTTTTTCAACAATTTTATTGTCATAATCTTTTTTCAGTTCTTGCAACTTTTTTTGTGTCGAATCGCTTTGCTGGAGTATTGATTTTTGATTCTCAACAGCTGCGCTTTGCTGTTCTTCTCTTTTTCGGTAGAGGTTTAAAAAGAGGTTTTGTAAACGATCTGAGTAGATGGGTTTATCAAATACATAGTCTATTTCGTATTTTTCTTTGAGTTCAGAAAAACTTTTTTCGTCGCGGTAGACCCCTGTAATAACGGCGATAATGGCTTCTTTGTTTTGTTTAATTGGAGCTAAAAGATCGAATCCAGAACCATCAGGTAGATGAAGGTCTACGATAAAAGCATCATAGGAGTTGTTGTTGATTTTTTTCTTTGCCTCTTCCAAAGTACCGCATGTCTCAACTGAAATAAGAAAGGTTTCAGCAAGAAAAGAAAGATAGTTAACGAAGTCTTTGTCGTCATCGATGCATAGTAATTTTAATGGAGAAGTTAATGAAGGTTTATTCATTGCTAAATTCCAGGGAATGTTTGTTAAAAAATTTCAGCAGTTCACTGCTATCCATGATGGGTTTTGCTATGTAGCCATCAAAACCAAGCTTGATAAACCTTTCCTCGTCTTCGGGTAAGGCAAACGCTGTTAATGCAATAACAGGAATAGTTGCTAGCGTTGAAATATCTCGAATTTGTTTTAATACCTCTTCTCCCTTAATTTCTGGCATGGAGATATCTAACAGAATTAGATCAGGGGAAGATTGTAAAAAAGCGGTTTTACCTTCCTTCCATGATTGAAAATATGCAACGTTGAAATTTTCTTCCAATAAGAATGTAAGATAGACACCGCAGTCCTTATCGTCGTCAATCACACCTATGGTCTTCATGATCTACCCTTCATCAATTCAGGAGCGTTACAAGGCTTGTCGAATATTAGGAAATCGAGGTTTTGTTTGATAATCATCAAGGTTGATTGCCCAAAAAATGACACCACCAAGTCCCCTTCTCTTAGCTTCTTGTATTTTCAGTCTCGTCGTTTCTGGAGTGTCGAAGCTAACCCATTCCTTAGTTTCCGCATTATAGCCATACATTGTATTTGTTAATAAATCCTTTTTTTGAAAAATCTTCTTCTGTGAGAGTAACTCCAATATTTCAAAGTACGCGAGAAATCCCTTCTGTTTTAAAAATG
>JBCDHL010000306.1:0-3395 GCA_038750095.1 Chlamydiota bacterium | reverse complement strand
TTCCAACCTGATACACCTCTCTATTGAATAATACAATTTTTTGTTGGTATTTTATTTTTTGAATAAAAGGCTGGGTGTTGGTATTCGTGTCAATAATCATTTTTAATCCTGCTTTTAGCTGATAATTTGTAACTTGGTGGAAATCATAGAATAAAGTGGATATTTTTTTGAATAAAACTATTTTGATAAAGAAAAAAAATTATACTGAATGAAATTGGAAATTACGCTTGATAGTCAGAGATTTTTACTTCTGACGAAGTGTGGAGATCGCAGGTAACTTAGACAAGTTACCAAGATCTAACACAAAGTCAGAGGCAAAAAAAATGACTATCAAGCGTCATTTCCAATTTCATTCAGTATATGTTTGCAAGTAAACTGTGCCTGTACCCCAATGGAATTCTATCGGGAATTCTTTAACTACTTGAAAAATATCGGGTGGTGAATAGTCGGTGAGCGGATAACTGACGGTGATGATTTTGGTTCCAGATTTTAACGTAGCTAATTTTTTGCAGAGTGTTTCAATTTGCAACCCAGAAAGCATCGTACCGTTCAGATAGATGACCGTTGCATCTCTCAGATCGGTATCGAGAAAGTCTTCTTCGATGAAGGTGAGTTTTTCATCTTGGAGATCTTTTAAACGACGGATGTATTCATCAATGCAGTCGATACCAGTAACGTCGCATCCAATCATATGACGAAGCCAAATACAGGCTCTTCCTCTACCACACCCTAGCTCATAGACATGGTCGGAAGGAGAGATTTCACACTCTTCAACGATCTTCCGTAAACCTGGAATAGGAGTTTCACCGTATGTGTAAATTTCTTCATGACCATGTTTCAAAGCGTACTGCTTGCTAATCTTATAAGGATTAACGAAAAGATATTTAAAGAGGAGTTTCAAATCCGCATTACGGTAATGAGCATTTCTGTAGTCCGTGCGAAGAACGTTTAAATATTCTGTGAAGAACTTCCAGCGCGTTGTTATACTTAGCCATAATAGGTTCATATCAATCAAAGAGGTAGTATAGGCTGTGTGCAACTAAAAAGAACATTTGTGAAGAAAGCACATCGTTAAAAGCGGTAACAATGGGGCCGGATGAAACAGCGGGATCGATATTTAAGCGGGCAAAGAAGAAGGGTGAAAATGTTCCTAAAATCGTCGCTGTTATACAAGCAACGAAGACACCACAGCTGACGGTTAATCCTATGCGAAACTGGTCTACCCCTTGAAGATTGACTCCGTAGCTATAGAGTAGATAGACGAAAAGTCCACAAAGCACACCGAAAGCTGTACCTGTAAGTAGGCCGATACTTAGTTCTTTGGCGATGGCGTCACCTTTTGAACTATAAGAGAGCTCTCCCGTCGATAAACTTCGAACAAGTGTCATACTGCACTGAATCCCAACGTTACCTGACATGCCGGCAATTAAAGGGACGAAAAATGCCATGTAACGAAACCAGCCCGAGTCATCGAATTGCGACATCACTGTTGAGGTAACTAGTCCAGCACATAAAGTAACCAGTAACCAGGGCGCACGCCAGAGGAATTTCTTGTAAATTGGTTCGTGTTCACTAACGTCTTCTCCCGTACCAGCCATACTTGCGATGGTTTCATCGGCAATATCTTCCATCGCTTCGACGACATCTTCATAAGTGATGACACCCACCATTCGGTCATCGTCATCGATGACCGGAAGTGCAGGGATTTTATATCTTTCAACGATGTCGACAACTTCGTCGCGAGAGGCACTGACGTGGACTTTGTGAGAAATTGGTCGCATCACTTGTCGGACAGGTATGTAGGGCGGATTGACCAATAAATTTCTTGATGGAACGTAACCAATGACCTCCTGTTCGTTATTGTAAACATAAACAACTCGGGTCAAGTCAATACCGGGATTTTCACGAATGGTATTGGCAACTTCAGAAATTGTGGTATTCAAATGGAAAGAGAAGTACTCATTAGTCATCAGTCGACCGGCACTATGGCGGTCGTGCTTCTGCAAGTCGCGAATACGCGCTGATTTTTTAGGTTCAAGCAGATCGAGAACTCTCTTCATTCGCCGGTCGGACATGTCGTCAAGCATCCATACTGCTTCATCAGGAGGCATGCGTTCGATAAGTTCTTTGATTTCGGTGTCCTGTAGCTGTCGGAATATAGCGGTGCGTGTATTGCTGCTAGCATTAATCATAAAAATGATTTTCGCATCAAGGTCGGGGAGGTTATCGTAAACAACTACCCTGGCATAAGAGGGGAGTCGCGCAACGATATGTGCTAAATCTACAGGGTCACTTTCACGGCCAATTTTTGCGACGTCATGTAGAACAAGCTGTGATGTTCCACTGTAGAAGGCGTTTTCTAGTTTTTCTTCTAGACTATCATCAAGCTGGCTGGTTTGGAAGTCTAACGATGAGATGACTGAAGGCTTTTCCTCCACCTCATGATCTTCATGTAGGTGATCGTTAGGCTGTTCTTCCACACAAGACCCTTTATTTTGGAGGGGTTATTGATATACCACATGGTGTTTCAAAATTTTGAAACACGATGTGTATATAGATACATTTTACTTGGAATAGTTTATAAATGAAAGAATAAAGTATACCGATCGTGATTAAGTACGATCGGTATAAATGTAGCGTTTTTTTGCTCGATGGTAATATCCATATGTGACGATGGCTATCAATCCGAATATTGCCCAAACGATCAAGCGTGGTAAGGTCAATATGGGATAAGGCTTCTGTAATGGGAAACCCCATCTCTCTCCTGGTGGCCAAATGATTAGTGAAGGGGCGCCTTCCAGGTTCTGTTGCGGAACGAACCCGAAATAGCGACTGTCTGCGCTCATTGCATGGTTGTCCCCAAGAACAAGGTAGTGTCCTTCTGGCACCTTGACTCCAAAAGTCTTGATAAACTCAATATCTAAGTTTCCATTTCTGGTGGGGGCGCCTTCGTCAACAAAGGGGATATACGGTTTTCTTGGGAGTGAAGTTTCTGCTCTACTTTTTTCTCTTTCAATAAACGATGCAAGAACCGGATCATCTTTTTTCAAAATGGGCTGCCCCAAGAGGTAGAGATCACCATCTCGAAAATATGCATAACGATGGGGGAAGTTGTTTTGATTTCCTATGCCTGGTGTTTTGATCGTAAGCAAGTCAATGCCTAGGTTGTACATTTTCTGAATATTTTCAGCTGATTTGGAATAAAGCGGACTGTTTGCATCTAGTGAAGTAAGGACACCACCAAGACCGACTTTGTACCCTTTTCCAAAATAAAATTCGTAAGTACCGTCTTCAACACCTGCAAATTTTGGACTGGACCTTGAAAAAATCACTTGATCCGGAGCATAGCGTGTTGCGTGGTTATTTTTAATGACGAACCGAGCCGTGTACATGGC
>JBCDHL010000305.1:0-3401 GCA_038750095.1 Chlamydiota bacterium | reverse complement strand
TTTTTGGAAGGGGATAACAATAAGTATATCATAAAGTGTATCAAAAAGAGTGATCAATGGGATGACGATGTTGCCCAGCTCGAGCATGAATACAATTTATTGTTAAATCTTAATGAAAAATTTGACCATTTTCCCAAAGTTTTCGAATTTGTAGATCTGGAAAAACACTCAGGGATTGTGTTTAAAAATGAGAATCTGGTGACTCTTGATAAGAGCTACGATAAAAAAAATGTCACTCTCAAAAACTTCTTTCCGTTGGCAATTTCTCTTGCACATGCAGTTAGTGAAATACACAGTTTAAATATTATTCATAAGAATTTAAACCCGAAGTGTATTTTTTACTGCTCAGAAGATCTTATGGTTAAGGTTGGGAATTTTTCCATTGCTACCAAACTTAAGCGAACAATGGTGCCGACAGCTCCACCAAGTCAGCTTCAGGGATCGCTTGAATATATGGCTCCTGAACAAACGGGGCGTATGAACCGTCCCCTAACCCTTCGGGCGGATCTCTATTCTTTAGGTATTATTTATTATGAGATGTTGACCGGGTCAGCTCCTTACATATCTGATGAGCCGATGAAGATCATCTTTGGGCATATCGCGAACGTTCCACAAGCACCACACAAAATTAATGAAGACATTCCACCAGTTCTTTCAGACATTGTGATGAAGTTACTTTCTAAAATGGCCGAAGATCGATACAAAAGTGCCATTGGATTAGCTAATGATTTGGAAAAGGCTTGGTCTGAGTTTAAAAAGAACAAAGAAATCACTCCATTTCCGATTGGTCAATGTGATATTCCTACTCAATTAGAGTTGCCTCAAAAATTGTATGGTCGTGATGAAGAAATTCGCCTTCTTGAAACATCTTTTAATAAATTATTGAAAACTTCAGAAACCAAGCTGATCATTGTTAAAGGATATTCCGGAATAGGAAAGACGAGTTTAATTCGAGAACTAACACAAAAAGTAGCTATCGCTAAAGGGATTTTTGCAAGTGGAAAGTTTAACAAGTTTCAAAAAAGTGATAGTTATGAGGGGCTTAGACAAGCCTTAGATCAAGTTATTAATCAGTATTTAACGTTACCCCAAGAAGATTATGAGCGGTTTAAAGAAGAATTAATTACACATTGCGGCTCTCTTCTAAGCGTCATTGCAGACTTTATTCCTCGTGTCAAAAAAATTGTTGGCGAACAAAAAACGTTGCCAGAAGTTGGTATCGAACAGACAAAGAACCGATTCGAGCTTGCCATTTATCAATTTTTACAAGTATGTAGCATGAATCATCCCATTGTTTTATTTCTCGACGACCTACAATGGGCGAATAACGCTATGATTTCTATGCTAGAAAAATTTTATCTGAGTAAAGAGTTAAAAAATGTACTCATGATCATTAGCTTTCGAAGTAATGAAGTTAGTACGATGCATCCTCTAGCCATATTTTTAGAGAAAATGGAAGAAAAGAAACCTTATACGAAAATTTTCCTCGAAGGGTTAGGAAAGCAAGCTCTAATTGAGATATTAAGAGATATGCTCTATTTACCTGTTGAAGATGTTGAGTCATTAGCTGCAGTTGTTGAAAGAAAAACAGAAGGAAATCCTTTTTTCCTTTTAATGCTATTAGAGGAACTATATCGAGATGGAGAACTTGCTTTTTCATCAAAAAAGAAAAGGTGGGTATGGGATGAAAACAGAATTGTAAAAATAGCTGCTAGTGAAAATGTCCTCGATTTCGTATATCGTCGTCTAGAAAAACTTCCTGAAGAGAGTATGGAAACACTTCATCTTGCAGCTTGTATAGGGCACACTTTTAGTCTTGAAGAGTTAAAGTTGGCCCAAGAGTCATCTGTAGACTTTATTTTGGACTCACTCAAGCCTGCTATCAAAGATGGATTAATTATCCCATCGAACTTGAAAGACGAATGGGTTAAAGTTGTTAAAGAAGATTCTCTTTTGAATAGGGAATATCACTTTCAGCATGATAAAATACACCACAGTGCTTATAGAAAAAAAACTCCTGAAGAAACTAAAAAAATGCACTTGCGATTGGCTCGTAATTGGTATGAATCATACAAAAAAACAATGGACCCCAATCGTCTGATGTCTATTGCAGATCAATATAATAAAGGGGTCATGTATGTTGTTGATGATTCGGAAAAATTTCTTATTTGCGAGTTAAATCATGAGTCCGGAAAATTAGCGTTAGACTCAGTGGCTTACGAAACAGCCTACTTGTATGATAGAATGGCAAAGGAGACTATAGATCCGAATAATTGGGAGGAGAACTACTCGTTTATGTTTGATCTCCACCTCTCTTTTATTAAAAGTTCTTTTATGGCGCATCGCTACGATGAATCGGAAAAAGCCAGTGAGGAATTACTAGATCACGCGAATAATAATCTTGATAAAGCAGCCATTTTAGCTGCTAAAGGGTATCTACAAAGAGCTCAAGGGAGAATGGAGGGAAATATTCCGCTTTTTGCTGAGGGACTGAAGTTACTGAATTATGAGAGCCTCGGTAGGGATCCAAATATTTTTCAAATTATCTATAATATTGTCCGTTTTAAATTTAAGATCAAACGAAACAAGAAAGACTTTTCAAATTTACCAGAAGAGACTGATGATCATCAACTACTCATTTATCGACTGGCTGAGGGTATTGGAGAAGAATGTTATTACCAGGGAAATATTCTACGATTTGCTTATGTTCCATGTAACTACTTTCTCAAACTTTTCAAGAATCATAGCATTTTAACTGCATATAAAGGTTATGCTTTCTATTGCGTAATGTGGCCTAGAACTCATTTTGCCCATGAATTAGGTAAAAAAGTGATGAAACTTCTTAACGAGTTTGAAAATAATGAAATCACTTCAAATATTTTGCTGATGATGAATTCACTTCATTCTGGTTGGCATCAACCTTGGAAACAAATCACAAAACTATTTCAACGGTCAGCACGTCATAGTATGGAAGTCGGTAACCTCGAATTTGCAGGAATCAGTTATCTCAATGTTTTACTGTTTGATCAGACAATTACTTGTGATAAGGGAAAGAGTGAACTCCCTAAAATAGCCGATTTTATTTCTGAAATAAGTCCTAGGTGTTATGTTCAATCAAAAATTTATCAACAGTTTTATCGAAATCTATGTGGAGATGTACAACCTAATAGTTGGAAAACAGAAGATTTTGATGAAGATGCTGAACTAAAACTGATGGAGAGGATGCATTATTCCATCGGGATCAATAAGCTTATGATCAATAAACTTCGCGTTGCTCTTCATTATGGTGACTGTTCACTAGTTGTGAAAGAGAAAGATTTTTTGTATAGCAGAATGTCGAAAATTAAAAGAGCAAATCAACCCCTAGATAGTCTTTATTCTCATCTCTTTGTTTTTATGGT
>JBCDHL010000304.1:0-3413 GCA_038750095.1 Chlamydiota bacterium | reverse complement strand
TTTTCTTGCGTTTACGAACGTATGATTTGATTGAAGCGACCAGGAAATTACCAAATGTCACTTGTGCCATCTCACCAAATCCGCTTAGATCAAAAAGGACAATCTTTCCATTATTAAGCGCGTGTTGGAGGTCAAAAGTACTAGCTCCTCCCAACATCCTCCTGAGCGTTGGATTAGTAAGCAGTCTGGATAGTCTACTGAAAAGCCCGTCGCGAGTTTTGTTTCCTAGCTTGTAGAAATGGTCATCAAAGATTGGATCAAACTCATTTGCCTCCTCCTTCAGTGGTGAGTTTGGAGATAGGAGTACCATCAGGGTGTTCAAAGAAGCGTCCCCTCTTCCTAAGATGAAATAGAGTGCTTTTTCCAGTACGGTCACCATATTCTCGGTAGGCTTCCCGCCTTCACGAGTAAGGATTTCCTCAAAAGCGGCTATAAACTGTTCAACGGCATGTTGGACGGTTTGCTCAGAGGTGTCGTTAAGATCGAACGGGTTAAAGGTCGGGGTGTGTACTCCGTTATCAATGTATGGATCAATGTAAATCAGTCTTTCTTTTTGTTTGTAAGTAAGACTGCTCTTCTTTATAGATAAGGCAAGGTCGCCGTGTGGATCAATCATTACCATTGAAAACTTCGGATACTTCTTTTGAATCCGATAGAACATGGTGCGCAGAAGCTCTGACTTCCCACTTCCTGAAGGGGCGATTACCAGAGTGTGCTGCTTGATCTTTTTCAGGGGCAAAGAGGCCGACAGCCTTCCTATTTGCCCATAGAAAAAGTCCACCATATCCTTGTAGCCTTCCTTCACCAATAGCTTGATATAATCCTCATCGTTTAGTTGATAGTTCAAAGTAAAATCTAACCGCTGCTTTTCTGAAGTTATCCCTCCTTTGTCCTTCCTAACCTGCGTGAAGATCGAATAGTGAGCAAACTCTTCTGGTGCAATGTGCGTGTTGAAAAGGGCTCTGTACTCAGAAAAAGTGAATCCGCGATAGGCATAGAGGAGGTCAGTACGGGAAGAAGGTCGTAAATTCGCTTCCAGGTCTAGCGCAATACAGCGATCTATTCTTGAACACCATATATTAAATAAGCCCTTTAACGTATCAAGATCAACATCGGTTACTCTTCCTATAGGAATGCCATCATCTTTGGTCTCTCGGCCTACATGATGTTCGATGTCAGTTTGCGGAAATAGGGTGGTGAAAATTTCTTTCGTCATCATGGATAAGATACTAAGAAAACAAATAGTCTCTGGGATAATCAACCTATTTGTTCTGTTCTTTTTGGCAACTCTTGCTATCAGTTTACTTGTTTGGGGATGGAAAGGAGGGCTTTTGGTACTGCTCTCTTTTGCTATACTGTTTGGAGTTGGTTACGCTATTGAGTACTACCTAAAGGGCATTTCAAGCTTGTTTGAGAAGGTTTTTTTCAGTCAAGTCATCGACCGCAGTTTCAAACTCGGATTCCCCTTTGTACCTGAAAAGTTCTTTGCTCGATTTGACAGAAGAAATGAGGCTACTGAAAGAGAGATTACAGTCTTGGAAACAGTTCAGAGAATTGAGCAAGAGCAGAAAAAGACTCTTTCTTTACTCTCGGAACAAAAGAGAATGATTTCTGAGATGGAAGGTGTTGTTTATAGCTATGACGACAAAATTGCCCGAACCATCCTGGAAGTTATGGGACGCTACGAGCGAAGATTCAAAAATGGACTTTTAGATGAAATTTTGGGAGAAACATTTGAGGATAGTGGGTATGCCCGATCTGAAACTTATGAACGCGAGAAACATGCTAATGAAGTCAAGGAACAAGAACGCGATCTTGAACGGCGTTCCTTCAGACTAGAGGTTAAAGAGGAACTACAAGACCAACGCTCTACGGTTCAGGATGTCCGTACCGAAATGATTCGTGGTTTTACTGCTCATGAAATGAAATTCGTAGAAATGGGGGCTTCTTTTACGGAGAAGCTTTCTGCAATGGCAGAAAAGATCGGCACCATACGGGAGTACCTAGTCGAAAAGATACTTTCTTTAGATAAGCGAATTACAGAAGAGTCAAACGGTATCAAAAACTTGATTACCGCACTTAAGTATGAATTGAAAACGGACGTTACTGACTTGAAAATACAGGTCAATGATGAGCTGGTCAGACTGGACAAGCAGCAGCATACTTTAGTTAGCCACTTAGAATTGTACGAAGCAAAGATGCTGGGGTTCACCAATCAGGTAGACCGTCTCAAGATTGAAGCGCAAACGTATAATCTAAAAGGACAAGAAATGCTTGGCCGTGCTGAGTCCATCTATCAACATCACAAAGCGGAACTAAGGCTAATTGATGGCAAAATACAACAAGGACTAAAGCTGGTTTCTGTCCATAAAGAGGACTTCGCAAACTCTGTTGGCCGTGCCAAAATCATGATGGATAGAATTGCGCAAGATCAGTATCATTCAATGAAGGATGTGGCCTATGAAAGAATGGGCGTAGAAATGCTTCGCCAGGACTATTCAACTAGAATGGAGAATGAAACGCTCAAGCTTCGAGAAATTCAGACTGATATTCGCAACACCCAACGACTCATTGATGAGCGTTTGCGGAATGAGCAACAAGTTGCTGGGCTGCAACATCAGCTCTTTATGAGCCGTGAAAGCGAAGCTTACACAAGTCAAAGATTGGGGCTTTTGCGTGAGGAAAATTCCTTAGTTAGAAGGCTTTACAGATAAAAGTTTGTGCTGAAAATATCTGCTTCAAAAAACAAAAAGGTAACAACATTTTGGTAGACGGCCTTTGTTGTTTTCTTTTTTACTTTTTTATATTTTTCCTTAAGCTAGAATGCAGGTATCAACTGTCATCTTGGTCCGAATGGTCGAGAGATACCGCAGATAAACGTAGAGATACCGCAATTAAGTCGAGAATTACCGCAGTTAAGTCGAGGGTAACCGCACTCCTAAAATTAAAAGTCGAGAGTCACCGCATACCTGTTTAAAAGTCGAAAAATTTCACTTGACAGATTCGACGTTTTCGTTATCCTGAACGCATATTTTATGTTGTATTCACTACCATGTTAACGACTGTGCCGGAGGAATTAAGCACGCTTAAGGTTGTAAAATCCAATGATCTAGTGAGGGCATCTTACAAACTGAGCAAACGTGCCTTGATTTTCATTTACTACCTCATTGCAAAGCTGGATTCCATTAACCAGGATTCGTTTACCGATTTCGTTCTTTCCTATTCTCAAATCAACGCTATCCTGAACTTTGACGGTAAAAGAAGAATCAGTAAAAGGAAAGAAGTTTTTGCACTGATAGATGAACTAAATGAAGCTCCAATATTCCGAGAAGATGCTGAAGACGCTATAAAAGTCAACCGATTGAGTTCAATGACACATCATAAAAAGACCGATGTCTTTAGATTGAGAATAG
>JBCDHL010000303.1:0-3422 GCA_038750095.1 Chlamydiota bacterium | reverse complement strand
GTCACAATACTTGGCTACAACCCGGGATCAATCGACATAGAGCTTTCGCAAAGTGAAATCCCTTTGCACAATATTCCTAGCATACAAAGTAAACTTCAGCTTACTGAAGAACTCTTCAAACCTGAAGGAGAAGATACTCGCATCTTTGCCAAGGGATTCCCTTTTACTCAAGAGCAAGTGATGCATCACCTCTACTCACAATCAGAAATCCGGTATTGGGAAAAAACAGCCCTTTGTTATAACCCAACCCTTCATGCCAAAGAGTCGGATATTCGAATCGCCAACCAAGAAGTGAACAAAGGTTTAGGACAATATCTTCCTGAATTAAAGCTTAATGTAAATTATGGTGGAATCCCCTCGGATACAACAGAATTAACCTCTCCAAGCTTTTCCAGTCAAGAGTTTCAGTGGGGGATAGGCCTTCAACTCGATTGGCTTCTATGGGATAGCTGCGCTAGAGAACATAAAATCAAAAGCGCACGCCACGAACGAGCTGCGAGAAAATATGAGTACCTTAAAGGCATCCAAATAGCCTATGCAGATGTTCGAAAACAAATTTTTTCCATCGAAGAGGCTGTTGCTAATTTTGTGACTTCGGAGTCGAATGTTAAATTGGCAGCACAAACCCTTGATCTTGCAAAAAAACAACTAGACATTGGATATATCACAATATTCGACTACGAAACGATCATTAACAACTTGATCCAAGCCATTAACACCCGCAACGTAGCGCGGTTTGACCTCATTTATAGTTACTATGGCCTCATTCATGCTGCTGGTGTAGATTTAATGGTTTGTCAATAGGAGGAACTGTGGAAGAAAAACACTCAAAGGTTCAATCGTTTAAACTCCCCTTTTTCCTGACTATCACTATACTATTGATCATTTTAGGATTCATATTTAGCGGGATCTACTTCTATCTTACGAAAAATTACGCATGGACAAATGATGCAAATATCGAAGCCTACCGCACTGATCTCAGCTCCAATGTCACAGAAAAAGTCATTGCCATCTATTTCGATGAAGGGGATAGGGTAAAAAAAGGAGACCTTATTGCTCTATTAGAAAATGATGTACCAAAAGCAGAGCTAGCGACAGCAAAAGCTAAAATTGCAAGCCTTAAGGAAGAAATTGCCGTCAAAGAAGCCTATTTTCTAAAAGTACGTAATGATTTCATTCGGGCCGAAGAAGGAATTCAAGACGCTGTCATTTCTGCACAACAATTCGATCACAAACAAAAAGATCTAGAAATAGCAGAAGCTGAATTAAGTCTCGCCTACGCCAACCTTGAGCTATCCAAAAAAGAATTAGAAATCATCAACACAGAATTGACACACTACGAGATTCGAGCCCCAAACGATGGTGTGATTGTGAAAAGGTGGATATGGCTCGGTGACGTCATTTCTCCAGGCCAAGCAACATTTACGATGTATGATCTCAATAATATCTGGGTTTTGGCAAATCTCGAAGAGGGGAAGATGGAAAAAGTCAAGCTTGGCAGTCAAGTAGACATCCACGTCGATGCTTATCCAGGTTACATCTTCCACGGAGAAGTTTTTACCATCAAGGGAGCTGCAGCATCGCAATTTACCCTCGTTCCACAAAATAATGCTACAGGAAACTATACAAAAGTCTCACAACGAGTACCCATAAAAATCAGTATTCATCCCCCAAATGACTTTCCCGAAGAACTCCCCTTATACCTTTTCCCTGGTCTTTCTGCAGAAGTCTGGATCAAGGTGCAGTAATGTCCACTTCACTTATTGCATGGAATAAACCAAGACTTCACAACATCGAAAGCCAGTTTTGTAGGAGGGTTATCATTGCCTGTATCACAATCGCTTCAATGACAATCATTATGGACCTACTCTCAATAGTGATCGTTTTAACAGAAATACAGGGTTTTTTGTCTGTTGATTCCACATACGCATTTTGGCTGGCCCGTAGTTACATGTTTATGACCGTCGTTGCGCCTCTCATCACTTACCGCCTAGCAAAGCTTTACGGATTCAAATTGATGTTTTTCGTAGGAAACTCAATATTTATCATCAGTTCGATTTTTTGCACACTCACACAAGACTACTGGGTTATGCTTCTGTTTAGAATACTAGGTGGATTTGGTGGAGGAATGGTTCTGACAGTGGGTATGCCCATTATCAACTTCACTATTATCCACGAAGACTTACGTCGTCCCATTATTCTTGCTTATAATAATATCTATTTCGGGTTTGGAATAGCACTAGGTCTGATTTTTGGGGGTTATTTTGGACAAATAGGTCACTGGCAACTGGTTTTACACGTCAACATCTTCTTCACAGCCATTGCTCTTGTAATTGGGCTACTCGTTTTAGCTGAAACCGAGCCAATCCAATGTAAGCCATACGATATTATTGGGCTAGTAACAATTATTACCTGTTCTTTTTCTCTTCTCATGATTGTGACACAAGTAAAAGAACCATGGAATACGATGGGATGGCACTCGCCTTTTATCTTGACCTTTTCTTATATTGCCATTGCATCACTCATCTCTTTTATTACTCACAGCCTAATACATGAAGACCCTTTGTTTGACGTGAAACTCTTCACTTACCGCCCCTTTTTTGTCGGAGCGACGTCGCTATTTTTGGTAAGCATTATGGTCTTTGGTGTGACAATGGCCACTCTACAAATGCTACAAAACTATTACGGTTACGAACGTTGGAAACTTGGGGTTTTTATGAGTTTTTTAGGAGTTCAATATGCTCTGTTTGGCTTGTTACCCTACATTACCTCTCGTTATATCAACTTTAGAATATGGGCGTTGTTGGGGATGACATTACTTGCTTATAGCTGTTACTCTTCACAATTTTTAACAATCCAAAGCGATGAATACGAGCTTGGTGCTGTAGTATTAACCAGAGGAACCGGTGTTTCTTTCTCCCTAGGTTCCCTAACAGTATGGGCTCTCTTCTGTTTCGACCAAGAAATGTACGCAAAAGGGACCTCCATCATCACCTTCTTGAGGCAGCTTGGAGGCGTGTTGGGAAGTGGAGTTATCGGGATGATCGCCGACACCCGCCTTCCATTTCACCTACTCCGATTCGGAGAGCAGGTCAACTTATACTCAGCAAAATTTTTTCAATATACAAAAAATTTCGATGATCATTTAATCTCTACAAGAGGCTCAGCACCTGTTGAGGGATCAAAACAAACAACAGAATTGATCATCGACTGGCTAAGAGCCCAAGCACATATCGCAGGTATTATAGATGCCGAGTACATTCTTGGTTGGCTCTATCTCCTAATGATCACCTTAATGGTCGGCAGCCTCATTTATGTATACTTCTTTAAACCCTTAAAAATTCAGTGGAAGGGTGAATATACTGAATGAAATTATAAATTAAACTTGATAGTCATTCTTTTTGCCTCTGACTTTGTGTTCG
>JBCDHL010000302.1:0-3459 GCA_038750095.1 Chlamydiota bacterium | reverse complement strand
ATGAGGAATATCTGATCATGTCTGAAGAAGATATTCTAGGTGTATTAAATTAATGATAAAATAGAGCTTAAAAGGAGATAATGATTATGGCTAAAATGCTGAAGTTTAAAGAAGATGCCCTGAAATCATTGATGAAAGGATTAAAAACACTTGCTAAAGCAGTGAAGGTAACTCTGGGACCAAAAGGTCGTAATGTGGTGATTAACAAGGGGTTTGGTGCTCCGACATCTACAAAGGATGGTGTAACCGTTGCGAAAGAAATTGCTTTAAAAGATAAATTTGAAAACATGGGCGCTCAGCTTGTCAAAGAGGTTGCCTCTAAAACATCAGATGTTGCCGGCGATGGAACAACCACAGCGATCGTTCTTGCTGAGGCTATTTACAGTGCAGGTGCCAAAAGTGTCTCGGCTGGTGCAAATCCAATGAGTCTCAAACGTGGTATAGACAAGGCCGTCAGCGCGATTTGTGAAGAGTTAAGTCATCTTTCTAAGCCCATCAACACCTCTGAAGAAGTGAAGCAAATCGCATGCATTTCAGCTAATAACGATCAGGAAATTGGGTCTATTCTTGCAGAAGCCATGGAGAAAGTTGGGAAGGATGGTATTATTACCGTCGACGAAGCCAAAGGGATCGATACGACACTAGAAGTCGTTGAAGGCCTTCAGTTTGATAAAGGATATTTATCACCCTATTTTGTGACGAATCCTGAGAATATGACGACAGAATTCGAGAATGCTTCTATTCTTATCACCGATAAAAAACTATCTTCTGCCAAAGATCTAGTACCGATTCTTGAAAAAGTAATGGAGCAAGGTACACGCCCCCTTCTCATCATAGCTGAAGATGTAGACTCAGAAGCTCTAGCGACTTTAGTTGTTAACAAACTGAAAGGTGGAATGCACGTTTGTGCAGTCAAAGCCCCAGGCTTTGGAGATCGCAGAAAGGCGATGCTTCAAGATATCGCCATACTAACCGGCGGAACGGTTGTTACTGAAGAAGTAGGCCTTAAACTCGAAGAAGTTGGAACAGAAGTTTTAGGAAACGCAAAAGCTGTAAAAGTGGGCAAGGAAGATACCACGATCGTTGATGGCCTCGGAAATGAAGCCTCATTACAGGAACGTATCCAGCAAATTAAGACAGAAATTGCTAACACGACTTCTGATTACGACCGTGAACAGCTGGAACAGCGCCTCGCAAAACTCGTTGGTGGCGTTGCTGTTGTCAATGTTGGTGCTGCTACAGAAACGGAACTCAAAGAGAAAAAAGCTCGCGTTGAAGATGCTCTTCACGCTACACGAGCAGCAGTTGCTGAAGGGATCGTTCCTGGTGGTGGTGTAGCTCTACTTCGGGCTGTTAAAGCTCTTGATAAGCTCTCTCTTGTAGGTGATGAAGAGATTGGTCTGTTAATCGTAAGAAAAGCTACTTTTGCTCCCGCTACTTCCATTGCGAATAACTGTGGTGAAGAGGGAAATCTAATTGCAGAAAAAATCTATGAAGCGACAGGAGCTTACGGCTTTAACGGATTGATCAATGAGTTTTGTGACCTGCTAGAAGCCGGTGTTATTGACCCCGTACTTGTTACAAAAAGTGCTCTAAGAAATGCAGCGTCTGTAGTAGGTCTTCTCTTAACAACAGATGCGATGATTACCGATAAACCTCAACCAAAGTCCGCTGAAATGCCTGACATGGCCGGTATGGGCGGAATGGGAGGCATGCCCGGAATGGGAGGCATGGGTGGTATGGGAGGCATGCCCGGTATGGGTGGTATGCCTGGAATGATGTAGACCAGACTAAATTTTGAAACACGATCAGTTTAATGATCGTGTTTCTACATACCCATGAGGATAAGGATGCCTACCTACGATTACACATGCACCAAGTGTGGCCATAAGTCAGAAGTTAAGCAGAAAATGACTGATGAGCCTCTGAAAAAATGCCAACTTTGCAAAGAAAATACCTTAAGGCGTGGTCCAGGGGGAGGAATTGGCATTAGCTTTCGAGGATCAGGTTTTTACATAACCGATTATAAAAATAATCCCTCCGCAGAACAATGCTGTCCCTGTGGAAAGGAAAAGGCCTCCTGTTCAGGAGAATAATTCTGTTTTTTCGGGAATTTTAGCTGCTTTCCGAGATTTTTTACCAAAAGTCATCACTTTTTGAAGGATAGTGAGTTCGTCTTTACCCTCTTTAGGGATCTCATGATAATCAATAACAATTTTTCCTTTGTTCTCGTAGATTTTGAATACACTTAGGCTGTAAGAAGGAACGTATACATCTGGAAGCAGGCGAAAGTGCGAAGAGTGGCGAGTGAGTTTTTTTAGCCATGTTCCAGTGTTGATGATTACTTTTCCATCTTCATGTCTCAATGAGGCATTGTGTGTGTGGCCATAGAGGAAAGCGACCACATTATCATTTTCTTCAAAAACTTTTTTAGCAGCATTGATGTAATCCTCTTCTTTTTCGACGGCTAAATTTTCATTACCAACAAGTTGATAGCGCTTGAGGGTTGCCATGACATCACGGTAAATGAAGTATAGGGGGATAGAAAGGGCGAGCAAGAAAGTGATAATCGAACTGTTGATCGCAATAATGATATTGAGTAGCATGCCTAAACCCCCAATTTTTTCCAAAAAGTGGTGAATAGATAGGTACGGAGGCAAGATCCCAGCCTCTTCTGCTAATCCTAAAAAAGCAGCTATCACGCTGACAGAAAAGAGCAATAGAAACGGGAGTAGTAAGTAACGTAGGAGCGGACTCATTTCACGATAGTAGTAGTTTGAAAAAACCCAATAGGGAATATGTTCTGTGGGATAGACCGCTTGTATATCTTTTACCCAGTCTTGTTTTCCACGTTTTGAAACTTCACCGGCTCCGCTTACAAATTGGGCAGTCACAAAATATCCAATGGGAGCTTCTGCCACATCACCAAAATGTTCAAAAGCATTAAAACTATCGTGCTGATTTCCATGCTCAATCCATAACCATTTTTCCCCAAGATTTCGTCTGATATGCTCTTTTTGCTCGAGGTCTATACCATATTCCTTTAGAAAGGGAATGTACTCAGGATAGCAGGCCAGGTCGTAATCGTGATTTCCCGGAATGAGTGTGATTTTTATCTTTTTACCTGTTTGTTTAAATTGCTCAAATAGATCGGGGTGTGATTTCACTAGAGTGCGCATTTTATCAATGCCTTTTAACTGGGTATATTCCCAGAGCCCAAAAGCATCACCAGCAATGATCAATTCAACATCGCCTGCTTCATTTTCAAGTTGTTGTAGAAATAGAATTAATTCTTTTTTGAATTCACATTGATCAAGAGGACCATCACCTCCAATATGTAAATCACTGATGAAATAATAACTTGTGACCATAGCAAACTGTTCCTCATTGATACCGATCGTGTTTCAAAATTTGGAATTTTGGCTTTGAGAAAACCAAATTTTGAAACACGATCGGTAT
>JBCDHL010000301.1:0-3464 GCA_038750095.1 Chlamydiota bacterium | reverse complement strand
TTCCCTTTAGGTATTTGTCGAAAAATTTAAGTGCCATATTTGCAACTTCTTCGTGAATTTTGGATCGATCGACAGAAGGGTCATCTTTTGTTAAGTAGGGAGGGAGTGTTTTTTTCTCGTCTTGTGCTTCGGTGTTCAGGAAGACATAATGTCCGGCCTTACCAGGCATGATTTTGATTGCTGAGCTTTTGATATTGTCAGCATAAAATTGGGCATTATGTTTAATCGGAGTGATTGAATCATTTTCTGCTCCTACAATCATGATCGGTATATCGATTGAAGATAGGCCTTCAGGAGAGAAGGCAAATCCGTATGAAGGGGCCATGAGAAACTCTGCCTTTATGCGTTTGTCTTCGTAGGATTTTTTTGCTTTACTGAAGTCGATGTTTTTAATAATGGATTCAGAAGTGCCCTCGTCCAGCTCGATGAATGATGATGTTGTCATATTTGGTGTCGGGTAGTTATTTGCAATTCCTCCAGCAAGCCATATTCCTGTCAACCCTCCACGAGAATAGCCGATGAATCCGATCTTGTTTGGATCGATGTGTTGTTTGAGAAGAGGATCTTCCAATAATTGATCGATAAGAAAAGTAACATCTTTGGGTCGGTCCCATCTCTTTAAGGAATCTTCCGCACGCTGCATATAGTGGGTATTACCAAAATGGTCGGGTACAGCGACAATGTAACCATTGGCAGCTAATATTTCTTGGAGCCAAGCGTGCCCATATCGATCTCCCTGATGACCGTGAGAAAGAATGATTAAGGGTAACTTTCCATCTCCGGTTGGGATCGGGGCATTTCTTTTTTCTTTGAGAAGTTTAAAATTCGTGCTGGTTGGAACCAGGCTTGGTGCACTTCGTTCTGGTGGATAGTAAATTTCTGTGATAATGGGTCGTTCGCGTGATTTGTCGAAAAATACTAAAGTTTTTACACCGACGTCGCAGTCGCCTGTTTCGCTACAAGGTGCTCCTTCACTTTCTCCATAAGAAGAGGCAGTTACGATGAGAAATGCAATAAAGAAGTGTATCAATTTGGTGGTCATGACAAACTAAATGGGTAGGTTATGTGGACCACATTGTACGAAAAGCCCTTCATTAATGCAATAGTTGCTAAACCCTCGACTTTATACATGCAAAGCTCTAATTTTTTTAACAGGATGAACAAGATCGCCTTCGGCGACAGGATAGAATTTTTTTATGAAGAACTTCAGTACAAGCATTTCTCTAATCCTCAGATTTTTATCCTGTCGCCGAAGGCGATCTTGCTCATCCTGTTAAATAATTTTTGACCAGTACATAGATAAAAGATAAGGAAAACAGAAGGGGACTCCCTGTTTTTCCTGATGGAAAGATGATGATACCCTTTTGTTTGGTGCACATGATTGTTGATCTATACCAATCGTGTTTCAAAATTTGGAATCACGATCGGTATATTTTGAACGCGATTTATACCAAACTTACTTCAGAGCTATTTTTTAGGAAGAGCAAAACTTTCTCTTTGCTAAAAAACAAAATTTGAAACAGTATCGGTATTCTGACAAGGGAGAGAGCTAATGAAAGTAGTGCAAATTGATGAAACAACTAATGACATAGGGGCTGCGATCAATAGCCTCAAAATTGTTGAAAAACCGATACCGAAACCTGGGCCAGGAGAGGTGCTTGTCATGATGGAGGCGGCCCCGTGTAACCCATCAGACTTATTGTTCCTTCAAGGGAAGTATGGGGTGAAAAAAACTCTCCCTGCGGTTCCTGGTTGGGAAGGTGCTGGTGTTGTTGTAGAGACAGGAAAAGGAGTTCTTCCTTGGTTACTTAAAGGAAAAAGGGTCGCATGCGGTGGACAAGAGAATCGAGATGGTACCTGGGCCGAATACTATGTTGCTAATGCAAAAGCGTGCATTCCTTTGAATAAAGGGATTTCGAGTGCTCAGGGTTCTACTTTGATCATTAATCCTCTGACGGCTATAGGCATGGTTGATGAAACAAAGAGAAGAGGACATCGAGCCATTATTCAGACAGCTGCATGCAGTCAAGTGGGTAGAATGGTTCAGGCTTTGTGTCAGAGTCGTCAGATACCCCTAATCAATATTGTTCGTCGTGAAGAGCAACTCGAAGAGTTAAAAGCAGCAGGGGAAAAATGGGTCTTATCCTCTTCATCAGAAGATTTCGGGAAGCAGCTAAAGCGAGTGGCCAAAGAATTAAGGGCCACGGTTATTTTTGAAGCTGTCGCAGGATCGCTGACTGGGACGGTCCTGAGTGCCATGCCCATTGGTTCTGAAGCACTTGTTTATGGCGCACTGTCTGAGCAACACTGCTCGGGTATCAGTCCGCTAGATCTTATCTTTAAGAAAAAGATCGTACGAGGATTTTGGCTTACGCAGTGGTTGGAGTCCACAAATTTCTTCCGCATATATGGTCACTCTCAGGTGATACAAACAATGATGAAAGAAGATCAATTTCGAACAAAGATTCGGCTACAAGTAGGGTTCTCGGAATGGAAAGAAGCATTGATAGATTATCATAAGGAGATGACATCAGGAAAGGTGATCCTTACACCTGCCCTTTAAGTTTTCTTTTCATTATTGAGTTCGGGGCTGATCACAGCCCCGCTTAATCTACAGGTTTATGCCTTTTCGGTAGTCAAACCAAGTTTTTTGCGCAATCGCATTTCCTGGTTTTGAGTTTGATGCAATGAAAAGGATTTATTGTAAACTTCTCTTAGGTCTGGATCTTGTATTAAGTTCCAGCCTTGTGGGGACTGGTCATGAAAATCTTCTTCTAGTTTATCTTTTAATTCAGGTCTTCTTTCAAGGATTTCTGTTTTTAGATTTTTAATGGCTTCTTCATAATATTTGACATTCAATGATACCTTATAGAGCTCATAGATATCCTTATCTTTTAGCAGCTCTTTGCGATCGGACATCTCTTGGAAAAAATTAGCGAATGAATCGTCCGAATTAGATTTAAAATAACGCTTTATACGTCTGTTTATCGTTTGAATTTCTACTTCAATCTCCGTTTTTTTACTGAAATATCGATAATAGCCACAATGAAAATATTTTGTATCGGTTTCTTTGCGGTTTATTCTATCACTGAATTGAGTTAGATTGCTTGATAGTGCAACTCCACTTCCATCAAGTACCAAAAGAATTGCACCAGCAGCGATAAGCCCACCCGAGGAGGCAATGAGGCCGGCAATCAGAATAGAAACCCCAATAATTGCACTTGCAGCGGTAACGGCAATCAGAGAGGCAGAGAGTCCGGTAACAACATTTCTTTCATGATTTTTTTCGTCTATTTCATCAATGTCTTTTTTTAATATTGCGATTTCATTTTTTAAGTATTTTTTACATTCTCCTTTCAGTAGCTGTGTATTCAATAGCTGTGTATTTAGCACTTTTATGCGTTCTTCATAATTTTTCAATTCGCCTTGTTGATTAGCTGTTGTCTCTTCCAGCGAGGTGATGC
>JBCDHL010000300.1:0-3474 GCA_038750095.1 Chlamydiota bacterium | reverse complement strand
AGGAATTAGCGTCGCTGGCAGCCTTGTTGGCTTTACTTTTAATGCTATCAAAACGTTTCACACTCATGAAGAGTGGAATATTCTGCAAAAAAATATCGAAATACTAGAAAAAGAACACTCTAACTGCAAAGACTTATCGCAAGCCATGCTTCTTCATGCTAAACTGGATCACCTTAAAGTACTTTCTAACTCCCTCGCAAATGACCTCACCAAAAGTGTCTTGCAAAACACCTCAGACCTCCTCTCTGTCGTAGCAGCAACTAAAGTATGTTTAGCTACAGCCGGCGTTATTCTTCCGGCAGGAGCTGTTACGATACTCTCAGCAACAGGAGTTGGAGCTGTAGCTTTGGGAACTGGTTTGACAGTAACCAAAGTCGCACATACCGCATACAAAAACCGCTTTGAAATTCTTTATCATGCGACAACTGTAGATATCAAGCCACGTTTGCTACTCAACAAAATTGGATTAAAGAGACTCTTAAATGCTTACCTGAAGATAAATACTAGAGAAATGGAGTTTCAACGTGCAAAAATATTGCTTGAAGGGGCTTACCATGTAAAAGAACAGTTGGACCAGCAAAAAGGTGATGAAGAAATTAAAAAACAGGCTATGGCTTCAAGCCAATTGCTGAAACATACACTTGCTTTTCAGAAAGCGGCCGACAATCTCAACGAGGCTCTCGAAGAATTTACCCCAGAACAAATAGAAAGATCTAATAAGATACAAAGTCGTAAAGAGACAGTTAAAGAACTTGGGCAAAGGAAAAAAATAGCGGAGAGAAAGTTAAGTGCAGCAAAGCTCTTGGGAGACTTTTCAGGCTATGATTTATCATCCCTTCGTACTCTCCAATTATACTTTAACAATGTTCTTGCAAACGGCGGCTCAGACGTTGATGAATTGTGCTCCTTTCTCAAAACACACAACTATAACCCTCCTAAGGATGACTTAACTTTTGATGATCTACTAGAATTCATTACAGAAAGTGAAACCATCGTTCACGAGAGTCTCGCAGCGTAGACTAACCATTTCGAATTAGCTGAAAGACAAGTTTTGGATGAGTTAGGTGTTTAGTTACTTCTCGAATCTCGCTTAAAAGCCTGTGTACTGATATTGAATTTTACACTCGAAGAAAACGCTGATTTTACAACGATTTTGTTGAGGAAATTTTGACTATGACGACCAGCGTGTTGGATGTAGTCTTTTGGCACAAGTTCGCACCGAGAAACTGTACCATTTTCAGACTCGACCAAAACTGGAATACCCATAACCATGCAAACGAAATGAAATTTGTGACATTGATAACCTTCTGCTGTTTTAATGACTTGATCTTTTCGAGAAGAAGAAAGCTTAGCTCGATCCCTTGTATTTACTGAGCCATCGAGGGGGCATCTATGGGATAAGAAATCGTTGTTATAGCGACGTTCTGGCTGTTCATTCTTAATATCCATTAATTCACCTAACAAACATAAATTAATGTAGGATTATATCAAAAAACCTAATAAAAAATCAACAAAAAACCAGAAAAAGAAGAGTTATACCGACCGTGTTTCTAAATTT
The DNA here is from genome assembly GCA_038750095.1 of Chlamydiota bacterium. GTDB lineage: Bacteria > Chlamydiota > Chlamydiia > Chlamydiales > Criblamydiaceae > JAJFMC01. Next base: position 1,916 of record JBCDHL010000300.1, on the reverse strand, counting down.
GGTTCTTGAAACACCATCGGTATAGATAAGGATTAATTTTCACATACTGCAGCTGAGTAAGTGAGTGTATTCACATTAATTAAAATATTTGGTTTACTAGAAAACCATGAGTCGTTGATCCCAATAATAATAGTATCATTGACAAGCCACTTTTTCATTGTTGAATAGTCAGAACCGGAAATTTTCCAAATTGAGCCATCTTCTAAACAAACTTCTTGATTGTAGTAGTCAATAGCCACAACCCAATGGGTATAGATTCCGTTATATATGGGGCCTAAAACAAGGTTAACTTGTACATCTTCACCTGTATTTTGGTTATGGAGTACGTAATAGTAGGTTGAAAACCAGCTATGGTTAGGCAGAATAATGATGCTATCACCAGCAAGCCAATTAAATGTTTTGCACTTATCCTTTGCGCGAACTTTCCATACAGACCCGTCTTCAAGCGTAACCATGTCACCACCTAGTGTGATCGAAATTGGGCGATGAAAAGCACCTTCATGGGAGGTATAATACCCCTTGCTTACTAACCCCTCACGATCAGATAAACATCGACGTTTAATAAAATCCTCACCTTCTAAATTCGATAGCACATCACATGTATCATCGTGTTGCGAAAAGCGTTCTTCTGCTAAAAGACTACGCTTTTCTTGAAGAGCAACATGATCTTCCATCGAAACCCGCCGATCACCGACTGGCACTCTATTTTCTCTATCTTCCTCTTTTAATGACGGAGAGACAAATTCACTACTCTTTGGTTCGAACTCAGACTCATCCGCGCTTAAGCACGCCATCACTAACGTAAAGCATATTATCGGTCGTATCCAATTAGTCTTCATTAATTCCATGTTCCTTATTTAACTTGTTGTGATAAAGCCCTCAGCTATGCTGAGAGCAGTATAATTTACATTAGTTGATGCAAATACCGCAAGAATAATTTAGCATATTCACATTGATCAAAATATTTGGGTGGTAAATACAGCTAACCTCATTGATCCCGAGAATAACTGTGTCATTTATCATCCACTTTTTCATAACCGTATAGTCAAATGGGTCAATTTGCCAAATAGATCCATCTTCTAAAACAACTTCACAATTTAGGTAATCAATAGCGACGATCCAGTGGGTGTAAGCTCCTGAATAGATCGGTCCCAATGTAAGATTACACTCAACCTCTTTACCAGTACTCTGATTCACGAGCATGAATTGATAGCTAGAAAATAGCCACTTGTTTTGGATTAGAAGAATTGTATCTGTCATCAACCAATCTAGTGTTTTCCACTGATCCCAGCTAGAAACAGACCAGATAGAACCATCTTCTAGTGTCACTTGCTCACCAAATAGTGTTACAGCAATTGGACGGTGATAAGCACCTTCATGAGATGTATAATAGATCTTTTTAGGAATAAGATCTTTTTGAGAAAATGATTTTTCGACCAAATCTAAAGAAGAGTTATCTGAGACCTCCAACGAGTCAATCTCTTCTTGATCTTTAACAGCTCTACTCTCCTGATGTTTGACAAAGTCAGAGTGAGCCATGGCTCTGGTTCCAACACCGACATGCTCCTCTTGGTTTTCTGTAGTGAAAGTCTTTTTTTCTAATTCTTGTCGTGCTTGAGCCGCGAGGGATTTTGTTACCTCCCCTTCACGCTGGTACATTTCTTCTTTAGGCAAAGAATTTCTTTTAACTTCAAAATCTACATTATCAGCAAAAACAAACGATGTTGCTATAAGAATGGTGCTTACCATTGCGAAAGTAATTTTTTTCATAGTGTCCTCGATTTAGTGGTTAATTCGGTTATCAATATCAATAAGACCGAATGATGAACTTCGATTATTAAAGAAAGATTAAGATTGTATGAATCCCTCTTTATACTGAATGAAATTGGAAATTACGCTTGATAGTCAGAGATTTT
>JBCDHL010000299.1:0-3487 GCA_038750095.1 Chlamydiota bacterium | reverse complement strand
TCTCATGTGAGCGTAACGTCTTAAATAAAAGATTATATCCGTCAATATAATAGTGCATCACAGGGTTTCGAGAGCAGGCAAAATCTTTTCGATCGCTTTACTTCTATGAGAAATTCTATTTTTTACAGACTCTTCTAATTCGGCAAACGTTTTATCGTAGTCATGCTTCACAAAAAGGGCATCATAACCAAAACCGTTTCTACCCTTCTCTTCATCAACCAAAAAACCCTCACAAATACCACGTACAAATTTTTTGATTTGACCGTTAGGGTCAGCAAGAACAAGGCTGCACTCATAGTAGGCTGCACGTTCCAAGTCGCTTTTGCCCTTCATTGCCTCGAGGATTTTATGTCGATTTTCTGCATCAGTAGCATCACTACCAGCATACCTTTTCGAATAGATTCCAGGCTCACCCTGTAGAGCCGGAACGACAAGACCTGAATCATCAGCAAGAACCCACTTTTTCAAAGCCTTAGCAGCTTCAGTAGCTTTTGCCTTGGCGTTTTCCTCAAAACTCTTGCCTACTTCCTCAGAAGGCTCATAGTCAGGGAAATTAAGGAGTGAGGTGATATCGACATGCTCTACTTTCGCGAGCATTTCACGAAACTCCCTTATCTTATGCACGTTTTTGCTGGCAATCACGATTTCCATCTTGTTGCTCCCAATTCGTTTTGACTCCTTAGATTTCTTGAGTTACTCTAAGAAGCTCTTAATATCCTCAATTTGATATTGTTCATCACGGAAGGTAAATTTGTCATTAACTTTCCTCCCGATAAGTGATTGCGCTAGCTTCGACTGGAAGGAAAGAATAAAATTCTCAGGGTCTGCATCCCAGGGACCTAGAATAGTATAAGCAGATTTTTCACCGTTTTCACTAGAAACAGTCACAACGTTTCCAATTCCAATTTCTGATAAACTGACATCCTGATCGGTGATAACTCTCGCTCTATTCAATTCATCTGACAGACGCTTTAGTTCTCCTTGAAGCTGTCTTCTCCTTTCGACGGCAAACTTATACTCAGAGTTTTCCCTTAAGTCCCCTAATGCTCTGGCCGCCTCGACTTCTTTGGCATTCTCAACAATTTCAACAGTACCGATATGTTGTGCACGCTCTTGAGTTTTTCGATAGCCGTCTTCTGTTGTCCAAACAATGCGACCATCGAGTTGTAATCTGTCTTCTGTCTTTTTCGAAGGTGCCAGTTCAGGAAATACAACTTGTGCTAACGATAGCAAAATTTTGTGGTCGTGGCTCGAGAAAGTGTGACACTTTGAGGCTAAAAGTAAAAATTCTTTGACGAAAACAAGTGTTGAACCATCAAAGATGTTACGAACAGATTGGTAACGTTTACCTGTAATGATTTGGTGCATTTTCTTTGTTAGGTCGCGGTAGTCTGGATTGTTTTCTATCTTGTGTAATAAAACTAAAAAGCTTTCGTAAAAACGGTATCTACCCTCTTTGTCACTGAAGGGGAGGGCGTCATTTCCTTTAGCATTGACCTTTTGAAAATACCAAACGAAAGTCTCTGGTGATTTAATCGGATGGTGAAGAAGGTCATCAATAAGGGAATGGAGTTTTTCTTTTGATTCACCTTGTGATAACTCTTTTAGAAGGTAGTCTCGAAGTTGACTTTGCTGGATTTTTATCAAGAACGAAAGGAAGCGTTCCTGCCAGTCATCGCGGAATTCACGGACTGCAACCATTGCGCGTTTTTTAAAGGCAATAATGTCAATTGAGCAAATTAAATTTTCAATATTGTCTGAGAGACTAATAATTTCCTTGACGGTTTTGCCGCCTTCATAGTGGTGATCTAACAAGTTTTCTAAGAAAATATAGACTTGAAGTTCTTGGTGAGGCTTCAGTCCATCTTCTTGAAGCAGGTTGCTTATTTTTGTGCGTATCGACGTTTTTACATCATCTTTCCTTAACATGTTTGGAAAGTCACGCACATAGTTATAAGTCGTTTGAATAATTTGAGAAATATCATTTGCACTATGTATCTCTTGATGCAGCTGCTCTTCATGAGACAACTCCTCACTCCTTAAGACAAATGGGGCTTTCAAATTTGATGGGGTTTCTATTAAAGTGTCTTTTTTGAGTTTAGCTCTAGCATTTTGCCACCAGCGGGTCCAGTCTTTTTCCGGAATGACGAGTTCACAAAGCTCTTCTTTGATCTCGGCAGCCGTCAAAGACCCCATGTCCCTTAGGACAGTTTTGATGACTCCCACGGGATCTTTCTTCGCTTCAGCTTCAAGGTCGTCTGGACTTACAAAACGTCGCGCTAGAAAGTTGTCATCAGGGAGAGGTATTAATGTTTTGAATGCATTTTGAAAAGTAAGGTGCTTACGCCCAGCAAGGTATTCAAATTCGAGAGCTAGTTGTTCTCGAAGACGAGAGATTTCGACGATTTCTCCGGTTCCCCAACCTCCTGTATGGAATACGCACTTTCCTACAGCCATGTGCATTAAAAGAAGGTAATTGCTGATGGCTCCTTGAAAATTCGATTGTGGCCTTAACCCAATCAGTCTTAATCTCTCACCGAATTCCGGATCGTTACCAAATCTTTTTTCTAGAATTCCCAATGCAGCGCTGGATAGCGCTTGGCTGTTGGTTGTTTGCATGTCGATGATCAGGCGAATCACTTTATCGGCTGCCGACTCATTATCCTGTATCGCTTCCCACAAAGGAAGGCCGAGCTCAACGAACTTGCCAAATGGAGCACAAAAGTCTGAAGCTTTAATCAGTTCAAGAATTTGTATATACTCATGATGGTCAACGTTTTCATCAGAGCAGTACTCTTCCCAGAGCATCAAAAACTTTGAGAAGTCGCGTTTATTAATTTGTATTTGAATTTCTTTTATGTACCCCATTAAATATACCTTTAACGTTTTTTGCACCTATCCGGATGAAAATATATAACGAAAGACGATTAATATCAATGGTGAGTTGATATAAAATCATATTCTGTGTGCTATACTGAATCACGATCGGTCTAATTTCCAATTTCATTCAGTATAAAGCCTGATTGCTATCCTAACTTCTAGCAAACTGGGTCTGGGGTTCTATGAAATTAATATTCATGGTATTAGTAGGTATTAGCTCAATGCTTGCAAATAAGGTGCCTGCGCAGAAAGCGTTATGATTGAAAAAGGCGACAAAGAAACTGGTGAGTCTAAGCCTTTTAAGCCAACAAAAAAAAAGGTTAGGCCTGGTGCAAAGGGGGCTCATAGAAAGCCTCGACTTTCAGCTCGCCCTAAAAAACTCAAAGCAAAAGGGACGCTTAAAGGCGCTAAAAAAGACGAGCCGGTAAGCGAAGCCAAGGAAATGCTCAGAAGAATCGAAGAGATGTATACTGATTTGGAAGAAAAACTACATTATGTATATGATCATATGCATCTTTTACCTGTCGAGCTACAAAAGATTGTTCATCAACCCGATATATTTTTCGGAGAACATGAGGAGATTCTCAGAGTATTTGAAGAAGATCTA
>JBCDHL010000298.1:0-3492 GCA_038750095.1 Chlamydiota bacterium | reverse complement strand
TTACAGCAATTTCTCTTCTTGCGGTAATTTTTGCTGGATTTTTAGAAGAGTTTGAAGTGAAAGTTGTTGCGGGTTTAGCAGCTCTTTTCATTGGGACTATGCTTAGAAACCCTGTTAATCAAATTTTTGAAAAAAGGGACAAACTGGAAGAAGCTAATGCAGTTGCTTTACTCATAAAAAGTCAAATCGATTCTTTAGGAAACCCTCCAAATGTAGAAGCAGAAAGTCAAATCATAGAAAATTGCGACCTAGCTAAAAAATTATTAACCAATGCCTAGAGAAAACAGAATCGACATTGAATCCTTACGTAAGGAAGTTGACAAAAAAGAAAGTAAATCTTTTTTCCGGCTATTGCTTTTTAATGGGCTTCCAGTGCTAATTGTGTTAGCCGGAACATTTTATGCAAGTACTAATCTCGAAAGATCTTATTCAGAACTTGAAACTGTTAAATGCCTGCTCAAAGAGGCTGAATTCAAAGTAGATTCCTTGAATATTTACTTTAGGAAAATTTCTCAGGATGTTGACGATTTAAAAGGGGATGAAAATAAGTTGACTGATTTTCTTATACAGCTTATAAAAACATCTAAAAAGAATAGTGTTGGTAGTGAAGAGCTGGATTGGGATAGAATCTCAAAATGTATACTTGACTTACCGTCCGGTAAAAGGAAAACGGCCGTCTTAATTTCTCTTCTAATTGCATGGAAGGAAATCCCTTTTGAGCTTGGTGGTTCGAGCCCATCTGCTTCTTTTGATTCGCCAAGTTTTCTAAAATACGTAGTTGAACAGGTTGGCATAGAGGTAAATAAAAGACCTGATGAATTCCTTTCAGTTACCATGATGAAAAAATTCGAAAAGGTCGACAAGCCTCTCCCTGGTGATCTAATCTTTTACAAAGGTCAAACTGGAAATTTTGGACTAATGTATTTATGTGATGGGCACTCTGATGGACAAGGAATTGCCGTTGGAACTCTTCAAGCTATATCACCACTAGCAATATATGAAACGAGACATATTAACACTCCATTCTTCCCTTTAAGGGGCTACTACAGAGTAAATTATGAAGATTACGAATAACGAGTTGTTACTCCACCGAGTCGTAGGTTAAGCAAAGCAATCCTACAACCTAAATATAAGCAAAAGCCCCATAACTCAAGACTAAATCAAATAATGAAACCAATTAGGCTAGTCTGTAGCATAACGGAATTTTTTCTTCTCATTCGATCAATTAAGATAACTAGATCTCCTTATTGTAAAAGCATGATGATCAATTAAAGCGGTTCAGATTCAAAAAATACCCTAGGTAGGGTATTGATCGCGTGCCTATTTTAGGGTTACTTACGAAATGTTCCGAAATTTTACTTCAGAACAGTCGAAAGAGAAATAACAGGAAGAGGTTCCTGTTATCTGTTAGTCGCCGTAACCTAGAATATATGGACACACACACAATAGAAGATCTTTCAGAAGAATCTTTATTTGAATTAGTAAAGAGCTTTATTACAAAAAAGCCTAGAAAAAAATTTCTCTTTCCTCAGGAAGGCAACCTAAAAGGAACCCCCTACATATGTGAATTGGTAAGGTTTGAAAAAGACGAAAAAATCAGAGTACATTCACATAGTGACGGTCGAGTGTATAAGATCATACTCAATCCAAAGGGATACCTTAAATACGGAACTAAAAAAGGTAGTGAGGATCAGGATTTCAAGTTTGGAGAAATAGCTTGGGTGGAACCTTCTGTAACATATAGTACTGTGATTCTAAATGAAACGGATTTGTTAATCCTTACCCCTCCTCCAAGCTCAATCATAGTGTCTGAATAATATGGCTTCAATTAACTTAGACCTGACGCAACCCTTTAGACGAAGAATCTTTTTAGTACTTTTTTTCGGCCTTTTTTTTAAAATAATTTTTCTAAATATTGGTAGCTGTAAGTGGTGTGAATTATTGGAGTGGTTTGGAGGAGCTATTGCCTCAGGTTCAATTATTTTCTTGCTGATTGATTGGGGCTGGCATGAGGTTGTTAAACAAGATAGTTTAGTCAAGGAAAAAATTCGATATTCGGATTGGATTAAAGTAATTCCGACTGCTAAAAAGACAATTAGAATACAATCAACTTTTTCATACCTGTTTCAATGTGACGAGGAAAATTTGAGAAAAGAAAATAATTGGTCCGAAACCAAAATAAATGAACAGAAAAAAGATTGGCTTGATTTTCTTCATAGCATAAGAAATTTATTGAAAGATAAACCTGTCAGAATTGAGATATTACTTCTTGATCCTTTCTCCCAAATAGCAGATCACCGAGATGATGAAAGAGGAGGCGTGGTTAAACCAAACCTTTTTCATAATCTTCGAGGCCTATATGAAAATCTGTATAATGAGGAATCTAAATATTGGGTAGGTGATATTGAAGTCATGGTATACAATAGACTTCCGGGCCTCCAATTTCATCAAATCGATTCAGAAATAAGTGTTTCATTTTTTCCACCAAAGGAAGCTGCATCGGAACAAAGCAGACTAACGACAAACGATGGAACAAAATCTGCAGATTTTTATTTGAATTGGTTTAATGAAACTTGGCTCGACAAACTAAAAACAAAGACACTGGGTGACTATATGAAATTAAATCTGAGAGTTATTATTGAAGGTGAAAAATTCCAGGAACTAGAATGTTTATACATCGAGAGCCATAAATACCCAAAAGCAATAATCATTAGTGTTACAGAAGTTCAAAACGAACTTATAAAAAAAACCATAGAATCAGTTCAAAATGATAGATTTCATTCAGTGAAGTTCGAATGTAAATGGTCTCGTGAACATAAGACCTTTGTTGAGCCAACACCTTATCGAAGAGACGACTCACAATTTACTGTTTATGAGGATATGTTTAAAGAAAAATATGGTTTAGATAATTTTACTCAACTGGTCTATCTTAAAAATCAGGCGGCTAGCAAACAATAATTCTGAGCTCTAAGCAGTTTCCCATCATCGACATTGATTTTAAGATTAAATTTGAAGGGTACGCGCCTTAAGCTTATCCTGAAACTAAATTAAATAATAGAAAAGATCCGGCTGGTCATTTTATCCAGTCGTAGGTTAAGCAAAGCGATCCTACGACCTCACCATCAACAAGAGCATCCGATCGGACTGCATTTAAACTACTATCTCCATCAAAATAGAGTTTCTGATAAATACTAAGTATCCAACTCATCCCTCTTCATTTGATAGTGTTGCCAGTAGTCTTTTTTGGTGGGTTCATCGAGGAATGACCGATGGATCAGTTCCTCTACGAACGGCTGCCTTTCTACAAAAGGAGCCAGTAAAGAATCTCTCCGCCTTTCGCTGATCCCGATTCTTTGGGCAAACTCCTGAAAATCTTCAATACCTGCTCTACCGTTGGCACGCATATGATCAGACATGAAGTCATCCGTAAATAGTCCTTCTTTAAGCGCAAAATCGGTGTCATCTACATGGATGCGAGTGTTGATCAAATCG
>JBCDHL010000297.1:0-3493 GCA_038750095.1 Chlamydiota bacterium | reverse complement strand
CGTTCGAAAGGTTCCCTGAATTAATCAGTTGGTTTTTCGCGGTCAACAGGATTGTTTTTGTAACATCTTTCCGTAAGCCTTTGGCTTCATCACCACTAAGTTTTTCCCAGATTGTCGAAATTTCACCTACCCAATCGATAGACTTTTTGGGTTCAACTGCACAGGTGATCAAAATAGATTGCGCATAACAGGCCTGATAATGGAATTTTTTTTCAAATGAAGTGTTTTTGGAGATTTTCACAAAGTCATTTACCCCCTGTATCATTAATACTGGGCATTGACTCATTTGACATTGATCGAGGTATAGATTCCAGATCTTTAGGTCTAAACAATAAATCTTGGTAAGTACCTGATGAACAAGTGTAAGATTTTCGTTGTCTAGTTTACTTGATAACAGAATAGGTAATATATTTAAGACAATCTCCTTAAGCTCTTCACAATTCTCTAGATCTTCTTTCTTATAAGGTTTTAAAAGCTTAATTGCCTTGAGATATTGTTTTTTTTCACCCCTAGCTTTGACTAAAGAGCGTGTCATGGATAAGTTCGAAGGCAACCCTTTCCATTGAAAAGTGTTCATGATTTTGAATGCATCATCAATATGATCACTTTTTTGAAGCCCTGTAACCCACGAACTTACGTGAGAATCCAATTCGACAACTTCCAACTCCTCAAATTTTTTTAACAGTATGTTGAGCTTCAATGCCCATCTATGCATTAGCTTGATATTTTTACTATCTAAACTAGACTCAACCATGTGAATACAAATACGTGCAAAAGCTTCAACTGTCTTGATATCCTTAGGTAAGTCATGGGTGAGCAATTCATGAGAAAGTTGGATACAAGTTCCAAAAATATCAGAATCAATGTCTTTTCGCTCAATTTCTCTATCAGTCAAATCGATGATCCAGTTCGTGAAATTCTCATCTTCTGAAGGAATACACTTCCTGAGATTCATCGCTCCCATCAATTTGATCGCTTGAGGGTCTTTTTTACACTCTAACAGCAGACTCACTAATCGCTTCAGTGATGCTTTTGCTTCTTCTCCTATCGAACCCTTTTTTTCCGAATGTGTTTCGAGCAAAGGCGTTACAAGCTCACTCAAAGTCATGCATACCGTTTCTGGTAAGAGACTATCTGGATCTGGAAACAGAGTCTCCACAAACTTCAGAACAAAGGACGCATGATGACCATTAAACATTTTTTTTGAGCTTTCTAGGTACTCTTTAATGAAGTTCAAAAGCTTCTCTAAATGCGGAGTTGTTTTTACTGTACTTCTAATTTCATGATCATTTTGATTGCAAAGTTGCTTAAAAACAGAAAAATACTGTCCGCGTTGTTGAGGTGTTAATTGATCAACTTCAAACATTTTCTCCAGGAGCAAGTTGATTTTTGGGGTATGTATGGCTGAGCTCGGACGTGAAAAAATGGTTAACAGAAGCTTCCAGGCATTATCAAACTGTTTTTCGTTGAGTAAATACTCAAACTGTTTATCTTCTATTAACTCCTTAGAATGGACTGTCAAAGTGATGTTTTTGAGTTTTTTAGTCGCGTATTCGATTTCTTTTTTTTCCTTCGTTTTCAATAGATACAAAAAGTAATCAGAATAGAGGCTAGAAAATTCGCTTTTAAACTCTTTTCGGATATTATTGTTGTACAGTTCTTTTGTTAGGTTACATCCAAGCTCTAGGTACTTTTGGTCATCAGACTGTAATAGGAGCTTGGCAAAAGAAATGAGATGTCCAATAGCATCTTTCTTTAAGAAACGAATATTATAAAGATCCCTTTTTATTCCATCTTCCCACAACTTTACAGCCTGCTTGAGTTCGAGTTGTTGATTTTTAATTAGATTGGATAACACCTGCATCCACAATACTTGTAGATCTGTATTACTCGGAGATATTGGGTCATGAGGTAGATGAATGAGAACTGTATAAGCATGTTGATAATAATGACACTTCAGAAGCTGCTTAATAAGGGATACAGCTGTATTATAGGCAGGGTGTTCTGATAGGTAGACCTTCTTATTTTTTTCTTGATCCATTTTGTGAGAAGATAATTCTTTGACAAGAGAAGTGATGTTTTCGATACTATGGATATTCCTTTGACCACCCATCTTCGAAACTATCAGTGTCGTTTTATCGATGCAACCACTTGTTGTGAGGATATTCTTCCTCCAAAGAAAATCAACCCATTTGATCACCTCTGATTCGGTTATGTAACAATCCTTTTTAAGAGCTAAATTGAGTAAATTTGTATGATCTTCTGGAGAAAAAGAACTGAAATCATCTTTTACGAGCTTAAATATGGAAGGCAAAAGAGTTTCATTTTGTAATTCTAGTAGAGTATGAAGCCATGTGACTTTCACTCGACTGTTATCATGAACTTTTAAACTATCATGAAAAAGGGAAAAATCAGCATCGGGAAACCATGCTTTCAAAGAAGCATGAATTTGCATATGTAGCTGTTCTTTGTAGCCTTTTACATCCTTTAACGTGAAAAATTCAGAGATCAAAGGATACATATCCAAAAGAATTCGCTTATCACCCGTTCGGTTAAACAAAAGTAGCCTTTGCTGTAATTCAATAAGTCTACCAAGTTGAGATTTCCCAAAATCAAAAGATTGATCAAAAGGAACACCGCCAACAGACTTTTTCAGATAACGAAGACGAGATGAAGAATTCCCTTCAAAAAAGGCCCCTTCTTGACAAATCGTCCAAAAGTCAGAAAATGTTTGAGAGGCCGACTCAGAAGCTGTTTTATTCATAAACTCTTGAACTGTCTTCAAGGCTTTCTGATGATTATAAGGAAGCAATATTGTATGTAATTTGCCCTGATTTCTTATACGTAATTGTAAGTGTTCTTCTCCACAATGATTTCTCAATACATATTCTAAGTCACCTCTATTCTCGAACCCTCGAGAGAAATGACTTGAACCTGCTAGTACCAGAACTGACTTAATGACTTCAAGGGGTAGATCAGGATGTCTCATCGCTTTTAAGAATTTTTCAACCCACTCACTTTGCTTTTGCGGTGAAGAACATTGTTCATCACAAATGCCAATGACTCGCTTCCAATCTTCAGCCGAAATATGTTCATCAAGATATGATGTTGCATTTAAATGGATACAGCAGCCACTTAAAAAGTCACTTGACTGATGATCTTTCACAACTTTATTGATGAGATCTGCGTAGGTTTTATATCTATCAGATCCCTCTGACAAATAATTAACAAGAGTATTTCTTAATATCTCTTCTGAACTCTTATCTAAGCAGCAATACTCTCTTGAAATGTACGACATCAGCATTAACCATCCGAAGTGGTCCACAGTTTGCGGATCTTTGATCCACAAGGTTTTTGTAACTTTTGAGAAGATTGCGGGCCAACTATGCAACCAAGAACTTGTCGGTTTGATAGAATGTTTGATTTCACCATTTAAAGGCATTGGTATTCTAGAAGCATCTCTAGAGAATAAATCTTTTCTCTTCATTTTTTT
>JBCDHL010000296.1:0-3568 GCA_038750095.1 Chlamydiota bacterium | reverse complement strand
TTTTACCATAGATTAGAGAGGCTAATTCAGAATTTTTTTCCTCCGGTAAATAAAGAGTTTCTTTCAAAAGCAACAAGACATCTTCTTCGCGAAGTCCTTCGATATCTACATCATAGACTTTAATCTGTTCCTTCAAGCTTAGTAAGAAAGGTTTCAGTGGATGGGAATTATTAACCTCTTCGGAACGATAACTAAGAATAACCAGCATATTTTCAATGTCACTGCTACAAATAAGATTGTTCATTAAGTTAAAGAAAGAGGTGTTTGTCCACTGTGTATCATCTAAAAAGATAACTCGTGGGTTGTAGGAGCAAATTACTTTCACAAATCTATAAATGGCTAATTCAAAACGGTTTTTTGTTTGCTCTATCCCCACTTTTGGCAACTCTGGCTGTTTACCAACAATAGTTTCTAAGCGGGGTAGAAAATCCGTCACAACACCTAAAACACTGCCAATCTCCTCATTCACTTTATTTCTAAATTCTATAAACTCATCTTCCGATGCATTTGAATAGTGACGCACAACTTTATCTAATGCGATTCGTATCCCTTCATAACTATCTCTATGGGGAAAAGCGTTAAATTTTCCGCTTACAAAAAACCCTTCTTCTTTGGCCACTTTTGGAGTAAGCTCACGCACTAATGTTGTTTTTCCTATTCCGGACAATCCACTCACACAGACTACGATATTTTGTTTATTAGAAAGCAAATCATCGTATGCTTCATTTAGAATACCGACTTCCTTTTTTCTTCCATACAATTTGACTGGCAACTCCCAATGTGTTACGACATCATCTCTCCCTAAGGTAACGATGGGAGCATCAACTTTACCTTGGTAAAGTTCCCAAATCTGTTGAAGATCAGAAAGAAGCCCTTGTGCTGTTTTATAGCGGTTTTCAGGCTGTTTTTCTAATAACTTCATCACTAACTCAGATAGAGCTTCGGGAATGAGCTCATTATAATCTGTTGGTTTTTTTGGGGTGGTCCAAATCTGTTCAGCAATTAACTTACTAGGTTTTTTTTCTCTAAACGGAAGAACACCTGTCAACATTTCATAAAAGATTACACCGAGAGAATAAAAATCTGATCTGCGAGTAACAGGACGGTTCAGTCTACCCGATTGTTCAGGAGCCATATATGCTAAAGTACCAAGAAGTAAATTTGGAGGGTCTGCCGCTGTTATAATACGATTGAGCTCTGTCGCTATTGAAAAATCCCCTATCTGTAAAGTCTTAGAGTCGGGATGCATAAAAATATTTCTTCTATTTAAATTACGATGAATAATATTTTCACCGTGGAATTCTGATATAATTTTTACAAGCTCTATTCCGAGAGAAAAAAAGGATTCTAACGGGATATCAGGTTTACGGTAGATATCAGAGTAAAATTTATACCCCTCATTAACAAAGACTGTTCCAAAAGATTCATTATCCTCAACATATTCGACGACCTTAGGAAAATGATCCGAGACCTTATTTAAACGTTCTAATAATCGAAATTCATGTTGCAACTGAGCACTGCACTCAAGTCGGCCCTTTGCTGTTCCAAGAGATTTTATATAAAATGAGGACGGGTCGTCATGTTTCTTTGCAAGATAGAAAATAAACTTTCCACTTACTCCCGCCGTGTCTTGGATAATATAATTTCCAATTTCTCTCATTTTTTACTCCTGAAAAGTACTTGTAACGATTCGTAAAGTCATTTCGTTATAGTGATTACTTTACTCTCATCTCCACTCTTCCATTCCAGTCGTCAGGTGGAGGATTTTCGATAAATTCTTCACAGGTTTTGTAATAGTATGTTGCTACTAGATCATTAGGGTTTTTCTCTATGATTTCCTGGAATATTTTTTTTGCTTCTTGAAAGTTTTTTTGGATATATAAATCATAAGCCTTTTCATAAACCGGTCTAGTTTCTATTAAAAGTTCTCTTGGCTCTTTATCAGGATAAACATCAAATACTTGCCATACATCAATCAGTTTTTTTCTACCCATAAGGCTCACTCGACCTAGTCGTCGTAAATGATAGTCATCGCCATTTTTAAGGTTTCTTTTGAAAGAGTCACTCATTAAACATCTAGTAGAAAACTCTTTGTTAAAAGAATCCAAACGCGATGCAACGTTAACGGCATCCCCAATCACCGTACCTTCTACGTGCTGTGTCTCCCCAACAATTCCAAGCATCAACGAATCGTAATGGAGCCCCATACCAACTTTAAGGTCCCAATCGTTATATCCTTCCTCTTCTGTAAAGTTTTTTAGAGCTGCATGTATTTCGATACAGGCATTCAAAGCCTCACTACTCTCTCCAGGGAATAATGCCATTACACCATCGCCGATGAACTTGTCAATGAATCCATTATTTTCATGAATAATAGGACCCACTCTCGATAAATAATCATTAATAAATTTAAATGTTTCTTCTGCTGTATGTGTCTCTGAGTAACCAGTAAAATTACGAATATCAATGAACAGGACATTCATTTTCTTTTCAATAGAATCTCCCTGCTCAATGTCGAAAATATGCTTCATTCCCAGTTGATTCAAAAAGCGCTTAGGGACAAATCTCTCAAAAGTAGTATAGAGTCTTGAATTTTCTATAGAAATAGACATCTGAAGCGCTAAAGCACGTACAATTTGTATTCTCTCTTCAGTGAACACATTTGTAGAGACGTTATTTTCGCAGTAAATAATACCAATCACTTCCTGATTTTTAAAAATAGGAACCACAAGCATGGATTTTGTTTTTTCTTCACTAAAATACTCACTGAGGCTGAACTCGAACTCTTTGTTTACGTCCATGATGAGAATCTCTTTTTCTTGTCTCCAAGAATTTTGTACAACCTCTTGGCAGATAGAAGCATCTTCGAAAGGTGTATGGCTAAGCGTCTCTATCTCAGTGCGTTCGCTACTGAAAAACCCCTCAACCCAGAGCTTGTTTTTCTGTACCAAACAGAGTGCACTTTTCGTAGCACCAGTATTTTCAGCTAATAGCTGCATCACATTACTGATCAATTTACCAAGATGAATTTCTTTACCAATAACGTCAGCGGCCATCATTACGCTTCTAGAATCTAACCCCTGTGGAATCCTTCTATCCTCTACAGGAACCACTTGATCAGTTTCAAGGTCTTCGGTTTCGGATTTCACTTGGTCTAACAAGTCTGCATATTTTTCCTCCAAAACTTTAACAACACCATGAGCTTTCCATTTTTCATAAGCCTCTACCATTTTTTCGGCATACATCGTCGCTATTTCATGTTTTTCATTTTCCAACACCAGTGTGAGAGTACGTTGATAACATAGAGCAACGAAATCTAAAAAACCAAGCTCTGTTGTTAAATGAATGGTCTCTTCGTACAGATCTAAAGATTTCTCAAATTGACCGAGGATGCGTGCATATTCAGCCTCCATAAAGAGATCGCCGAACTCGAAATTTTCAGGGCACCATTTCACATAATCTTTCACTGTTTTATGCATTTTTCTCAGACTTAATCGAACCTTAAATTTTCCGACGGCAGACAACTTAGAATATTGTGATGTTTCAACCATAAAAACAAAGAGATGAG
>JBCDHL010000295.1:0-3579 GCA_038750095.1 Chlamydiota bacterium | reverse complement strand
TCTTAATATTTATTTCATTCAGTATAAATGGTTTCATTAACTAAAATATTATTCTCGACTTTGTACATTTTTTGGACGAAGTCGATTTATTGGCAAGTAATCGTGGAGACGAAAAATGTTACCTTGGTCTGAACCACGCCAAATTTTGAAATAAGATCGGTATAATTGGGTATACCTTGAAAATCTCAATAGGTATATAGTGTCGTTAACCTGTTGATCTAAATCGATCAAATTATGGATAACCACAAGGTACTCATGTCGCTAAAAACGCAATATAACACCGAATTGATCAAAAAAATCTCCACTCAACCTGGCGTATATCTCATGAAAAGTCGTGGGGGAAAAGTCCTTTATGTCGGCAAAGCAAAAAACCTACGTCAGCGTGTGAGACAGTATTTTGCAAAAAATGCTGACGGACGATTTATGGTTCCATATTTGATCTCTCAGGTCCAGAGCATCGAAACCATTCTTGTTTCATCAGAAAAAGAGGCCCTTCTTTTAGAAAACAACCTAATTAAAAAATACCAGCCAAAATATAACGTTCTCCTAAAGGATGATAAAAGTTACATAGCCCTACAAATTAACAATAAACATCAATGGCCGATGGTTAAAATTGTTCGGTATCGTGGGCAACCCAAAAAGGGAGCTCTATATTTTGGCCCGTACACAAGTGCGGGAGCCGCTCGGATGACACTCGACCTGATTAATAAAGTGTTTCCCTTGCGCCAATGCTCTGATCAAGAGCTGAAGAGGAGAACAAGGCCTTGCATCCTTCATGGCATGAAGCGTTGTTGCGCACCATGTGTTAACCTCTGTACAAAAGAGGAATACGATCAACATGTGAAGCAAGTCATTCAATTCCTCAAAGGGCAAAACAGAGAACTCATCAAAGACCTCAACGCACTAATGCAAAAATATTCGGATTGCTTAGAGTTTGAAAAAGCACAAGACATGTTCGTGACCATTCGTCAAATAGAAAAAACGATCGAAAAACAGTATGTCGATAAACCCTTGGGTGTTGATACGGACTCTCTTGCTATCTATCGTGAAGGTGACGAGGTCACCCTTTGCCAACTGCTGTTCAGAGGTGGTAAAATGATGGGGAGCAGTAACTTTCAATTTCAGAATATCGCTCAAGATGATGAAGCAATCTATCTATCCTTCATTATGCAACATTATCAAGGAAGTGAAAATATACCTAAAGAGATACTACTACCGATCAAGTGTAAGGGAGCATCGGAAACCTCTGAAATCCTTTCTGAAGATCAGCCAAGAAAAGTAAAGATTCTTGCACCATCACGTGGAGAAAAGCTCTCCTTGGTGAAGCTTGCTCAAAAAAATGCGAAAGCCTCCTATACTAAAGAAAAAGATGAAACATTAATCCGTGAGAAAACCCTTGTAGAGCTGCAAGAAAAGCTACGTTTAACACGTTATCCCAGAAGAATTGAGTGCTTTGATAATTCCCATATCGCTGGTGATGAACCCGTCTCTTCAATGGTAGCATTCACAGACGGACAAAAGGACTCAAAACGATACAGAAAATACAAAATCAAATCACACCATGATAAAGCTGATGACTACGCCTCGATGAAGGAAGTGTTAACCAGAAGATACAAGAGAGCAAAAATTGAAGACGATTTACCCGACTTGATTATCGTTGACGGAGGCAAAGGACATCTCAACATAGCCAGAAGGGTCCTTGCTGATTTAGATATCAGCATTGTCGACATTATCGGTGTAGCCAAAGACGAAGGCAGACACGATCGTGGTGTCACTTCTGAACAAGTATTCATTCCGAATGTGAAAGATCCGATCATCTTCAAACAACATTCTCGAGTATTATTTCTACTGCAGCAAATTCGCGATGAGGCTCATCGGTCTGCCATTTCTTTCCACAGAAAACGCCGCTCAAAAAAAACCATTAAAAGTGAGTTAGACAAAATTCCGGGTATCGGTATAAAAAAACGCAATGCTCTCCTAAAACACTTCGGTAGTGTAAAGAAGATTAAAGAAGCATCTTTAGAAGATTTAAAATCTGTTCCTGAAGTCACTCAAGGAAATGCTGAAAAAATTCATCAGTATCTTATGGACCCTTCTAGAAAGGAGTAAGGCCAAATATGAAACACCATCTATCTTTGTTACTAACATATATCCTGCTCACAGCTACATCTCTTAGCGCGGAACCCAAAGAATATCGATATTACCTTGGAGCATTGGCGATATTTCGCAATGATGCACCCTACCTGAAAGAGTGGATCGAATATCATAAGCTTGTGGGCATTGAGCATTTCTATCTTTACAATAATCTCAGTAACGATGGTCACATCGAAGTGTTACAACCTTATATCGACAACGGTTATGTTGAGTTGATTGACTGGCCCTATGAACACGGTAAAGATGGGCACTGGACAAAAATTCAACGAAACGCATATCGCCACGCGATTGAAGGATGTTCAAGCGAAACTAAATGGCTTGCAATCATCGATACGGATGAATTTATTGTCCCCGGAGAACATAAAAGCCTTAATGAGTTAATAGCCTCCGAGGAGGCAAAAAAGCAGAACAAAAACGTAGCTCGTTATGAAATCAGCTGGATCCTATTTGGAACTTCTGGTGTGGAGCGCACTCCCAACAATCGATTAATGATTGAGCTATTGTTAAAGAATGAAGGCAAGGCGAATAAAATGTATAAAAGCATTGTTCGCCCACAATATGTTGGGGATTACATTAATCCACACAAAACAAACCTTACAAAGAAAATGAAACACAAAAAGCTTCCGCTTTCAACAGCTCAAGTGAATCACTATGTCTTAAGAGATCAATATTTTTTACATAAGGTCAAGATACCCCGAGTCGGCAATTACTACAAAAGTACGGAGTACTTGCTCAATCTTGACAAACAGTGTTGCCATATTAATAGATTTAGCGATAAAATCTTACGTTTCGCCCCACAACTTAGTGAAAACATGGGATTCACTACCGTGGATAACCATTAGGAGAAAGCATGCGTTACAAACCCATTATTGGAACGCTAGGCTACGTACTATCCCCAGATAAATCAAAAGTATTAATGGTCCATCGCATTGCTAGAGATAGCGACGACCACTTAGGGAAATACAATGGCCTCGGCGGTAAGATGGAATCCAACGAAGATGTTCATAGTGGTATGGTTCGTGAAATTCAGGAAGAGGCAGGGATTATCTGCACGGACATTTCGCTACGAGGTACAATCAATTGGACAGGGTTTGGGCCGAATGGCGAAGATTGGCTTTGCTTTGTTTTTTTGATCAAAGAATTTAAGGGAACCCCCTTCAAAAAGAATATTGAAGGCAATCTCGAGTGGATCGAACGCGATCAATTGATGCAGCTTCCCCTTTGGGAAGGTGATCGACATTTTATTCCACTTGTTTTTGATGAAAACCCGCGATTATTTCACATCTACATGCCCTATGATGGGGATCGTATGATCGACTGGTCTTTAACACGATAAAGCCTATCTCAAGGTCATTTATACTCGACTTTGTACATTTTCTGGACGAAGATACTGAGAGAAGCAAAGCCCAGCGTAATAAATTTTGA
>JBCDHL010000294.1:0-3587 GCA_038750095.1 Chlamydiota bacterium | reverse complement strand
TACAACAACATTATTCCCAAATAATATAGGTCAACCAATATATAACCAAACTCCTCAGCCCAAAAGTGTGAAATTAGCACTAAATACACTAGAAAAAGCCCAAGTAGAAAAAGCGCAAAGTGCACTAAAACAAGCCCAGAGAAATGCGATGAGGAAAGGGAATCTTATTAACAGAGCTGATGAGGTCATAAAAAATTGTCAAATAAATGCACCTAATAGTGATACATTAATGGAAATAACGCAAAGAGACTTTTTTATTGCTATGAAAGAGGTGAGTGGGGCTAAAATAGAATTACTGCAAGCAGAACTCGAACTTGCTAAAGCAGAAGAAAAAATAGCCTGTCAAAGTTTGAATGATACACCTTTAGATGAACAATACAGTAGGGTCTGTGTTTATAACGAGAAGCGAAGTGCGAGAATGCAAAAAGAGAATGAATTGGCTAATATGACCCGAAGAGGCCTATAATTCTTCAAAACATAATTTCTAAGGAGTATTTCGCGTACTTTTTCTGATTGAATGTATAAAGCATCGCAGGGCGATGCTTTGCTCCTTTCGTTAACTTTCCAGTCTCTTGGATGAAATTCATTTTCGCAACTTTTTTTCTAAAGTTGCGTTTATCAATCTTTAGATCAAAGACCTCTTCATAAAGGAGCTGAAGTTGTGTGAGTGTAAAATTCTTTGGTAGTAACTCAAAGGCTAGGGGTTGATTCTTAATGGCAATTCGTAATGCTTTTAAGGCTTCCTCGTAAATTATATCGTGATCAAATGAGAGGTGGGGAAGGTCATCTGTAGCCCACCAAACTGCTCTGGAGGCATCTTCGGAAGCAACAAGCTTAAATTGATCTGCATCTATTAGAGCAAAAAATGCTACGGTGATCACCCTACCCCTCGGATCCCTATCGGGCTGACTAAAAACGTGAAACTGCTGCAGATATAAATCTCTAAGGCCCGTCTCTTCTTGCAGTTCACGAAAAGCGGCCTCCTCAACAGTTTCCTCTCCTTCAACAAATCCTCCGGGGATCGCCCATTTCCTTTTATAGGGAGGTTTTCTACGTTGGATTAATGCAACTTGCAATTTACTCTGAGTGTATCCGAAAATAATACAGTCGACTGATAAAGCATAACTTGAACGACGTTTCATTTTAACAACCTAATAATCCTCAATAGACTCGACTTTGTAGATTCCCTTAACACTTGCATTAATGTCAAGTTTGTTTTAGTGTATTGTTAACACTTACTGCATACCGATCGTGATTCGAAATTTGGGATTTTGAATCACGATCGGTATAAAAAAGACAAAGGAACCCCTTCATGAACAAAAAGACCACTTTTATGGTCACAATGATGACCCTAATAGCCAGTTGTTTCTGTCTAAAAGCCACTACATATCCCTTTGATGATGTCGATTCAAGAAATGTAAAAAACTCCATTTTTAGAGAACGAGCTGTTCTTTTTTCTGGTAACGCAAATCCTGAACTAGCCCTTTCTGTTGCAGATTATCTAGAGACTCCCCTAGGCCTTTCAAAAGTGAAAAAATTCAATGACGGCGAAATTTCGATTAGCATTATGGAAAATGTCCGAAACAAAGATGTATTTATCCTCCAGTCCTGTTGTCTTACAGAAAATGCTAGTGTGAATGACAACCTGATGGAGTTATATCTGATGGTTAGAACATTGAAACGATCTTCTGCATCCAGTATCACTGCAGTCATCCCTTACTATGGATACGCTCGTCAAGACCGTAAAACCGAGCCCCGTGTACCTATATCAGCTGCAGATATTGCCATGATGCTTGAAATAGGCGGATTAGATCGCGTTGTCACTGTCGATCTACATGCTGGACAGATCCAAGGTTTTTTCCACCATGCACCCGTTGATAATCTCTACGCCTCTTCTGTTTTCGTTCCCTATTTTGCAGAAAAGGATCTTGCAAATATCGTCGTCGTTTCACCCGATGTAGGTGGTGTCGACAGAACAAAAAAATTCCTCGAAAAGTTAAGCGCACACGGTATCGATGGAAATCTGGCTTTGATCAGCAAACAACGTGCTGGTGCAGGCGTTATCGCCTCAATGAACTTGATTGGTGATGTTGTTGGAGCAGATGCGATTATTGTCGACGATATGTGCGATACAGGTGGAACACTTTGCAAAGCTGCTCAGTTGTTAAAGGAAGAGGGGGCCCGAAGAGTATTCGCCGTAATCACTCATCCAGTATTTTCAGGCTCGGTTCTAGATAAGATACGTGAATCTGTGATTGAAGAAATGGTCATTGCAGATACAATTCCATTACGAGGAGAAGCTCCGAGTAATCTGAAGGTTATTTCTGTTGGACCGTTATTAGGTGAGGCGATCAGAAGAATTGAGTTAGGTGAGTCTGTTTCCGATCTTTTTGAATAGAGGGATATCGCAAATGAATTCATTAACCCCGTTTTCTCATAATGGCTCTGAAACTTACTTTCAACCATCACAGATAAATTTAACTTCGAAGAATAAAGAGAGTGAAATCCCCAAAAAACGTAGAAAAATCTCAGATGATAGCCAGAAGTTAGAAAACAAACATGAAAAGCTTAAGAAAGCAATCCAACAAGCATGTCCCTTCGATCCCGTCACATCATTCCAGATCAAAGACCTAGAGTTCAGAGACATTGTCATTAAAGAATTAACAAAATACGGTGTGGTCTTCTATTATCACTCTGAATCTTGTGACTTTTTCTTTCCTTATTCACACTTCACCATGCCTTCCATTGCGCGAGCTGTTCCCATATTGGAGAAACATCTTGGAGAAGGCTCAAAAAACTTCTTTGAAGGATACCCGACATCTGACCTTCTTCAACTAAGCTCCGTTCGTTTTTATCCCCAATATGAAGCAGCGCCCTCCCTCAATGTTCGCGATTTTAAAGCGCTACAAATCGAGGACTCCAAGCTTCGCGTTAACACCTACTCAGAAGTTCACAACAAGCTTCTAAAGGATCTAGATTTCGAAGGAGTCATATATGGACAAAATTGTGATAGGTCCTTGACACGACAGATGATCATCGAAGAGATGCCGAAACTTAAGAAAATGGGTGTTGAAACAATCTATATAGAGTTCTTTGAAACAGAGCTTCAAGGGATATTAGACGAGTATTTAACAAATGATCATCTTGAAGTTCCCAAAATTATAGAAAATGTACTGAAAGAGATCTGGGGATTTTCTCATTATAATTCCTACTCTCACCTACAACTGATAAAAACAGCGAAAAAACACAAAATTCGTGTTGTAGGATTAGAAACTGCTCGCTCTATGATGGCTGGCCATGGTCACTTCCGAAACTTTAGTAAGGATAGAAACCTTTGGTTCAAAACGGTGGCCCTCGATATCATCACTACCAATCAACAAAAAAAAGAGTCAAAGTATATCGTTTTATGTGGAAATACACACCTCACATCCCTTAATGACAACGCAGGCCTTTCAGAGTTGTTACAACAACCTTGTGTTACCTTTTTTAGTTCCGAATTGAAATTAGATCACTATCACTGGAAAACATATCAAGCTATCGAAAGCTTAGACACATTTCGAAACCGTATCGTAATAAGCAAAATTCAC
>JBCDHL010000293.1:0-3590 GCA_038750095.1 Chlamydiota bacterium | reverse complement strand
TGGGGGGGCGATTATGTGAGCTCTGATCAGAGCACCCAGCGTGGTCTAGATGGGCAAGTATTTAACTTTGACTCTTTCGTTGATCTTGGAACAAACACAGGTGTGGCTAATAGTTATCAATTAAATATAACAAACGCGTTTAACCCCACTACTGGAGCAAATTATAGCGGTACTAGTGCAACTTTCTATGGAGGCTTGGCCATGTCACGAATTAATAGTGGTAGTTTGCCTGCTGCTGCGACATTTACTGCTGGAGTAACGGACAATGGGGCTAATGATCGGATAAGTTTTGAAACTACTACAACACAAAATTCGAGCGTAGCGTTTGGTGCCTCTGTGTTTTTTGACAAAGCGGATTTTCTTAACGGCGGCAATTCATTAACTCTCTCGCTTGATCAAAGCAGCGCTACAGCTATCAATTCAGTTAGCGTCAATATTAATACACTTAACGCAGTGAATACGCAAAACGGGTTGGATGCACGATTTGCCTTTCGCACCGCCACCGGTTCTTTTTACGTGGCCGATTCTTCACTTTCGGTTGGCCTGAATACTTTGGATAGCGCCGACCTTGCAGCAACCACTTTTACAGAAATGCGCTTAGTGGAAGGAACGTATCAAGGTATGGGGGGATCATTTCTTTCTACTGTATCTGGTGATACGTTGACTGATATTGATGCCATTGGAATCGTGGCCTACAGTCCTAATCTTGGGGTTGGTCAACCAAAGACGATGGGATTTGAAATTGATTCCTTTGAGGCCTTCGCTGTGCCGGAACCTTCTTCTGTTGCCATGCTTTTCTTCGGCGCTGGATTTTTGGCTGTCTATCGCCGCAGAAAGTAGTTGAGGCTTATTTGATGTCTTTATAGGGAAGTGTCGAGCCCTCGTTCCATCCGGGGGAAATTGAGAGTGTTTTCGGGTTGGAGACATTTCCCTTTTCACCGCGTCTTATCTGCGCGTCAACAATGTCAATGGCGGCAGCTCCTTGTTTGTTAGGGAAAATGAGGGTGCCTGTGATATGAGAGTTAGGGTCCCACAAGTTAGAACAGATAAAGCTCAGATCATCGGGTATCTTATACCCGTTCTCTTCTAAAATCGTATATAAGTGGGGATCATTGCTGAGTAATACTTCAGGTTTTGTGGTCTCAATCCACTTCATGAAAGCTTGTTCGTCCCAATGGTCAACTTCTTGATAGGGTTTAATCCAAGTCGACCGCTGTGAGTTCATTTTCATGTGATCGAGTAGCATATTCCATCGTCCACCTGAGTAATTATCAATGATTCTTGGAATCGAACAACCAATTCTCGTGTAGCCACGTTTTACGCATTCCTTGTAAAGCAACAAACCAATCGTTACATAATCAGTGACAACTCCTGAAATTGGAATAGTAGGGTGGATGTCACCGATGGTGGCGACACTGAAATCGCTCCAAGGAAAGCTGTTGAAATATGGTATGGTGTCAATCTTATGCGCATGCGCAAGGACGACACCTTGTATGCGTCGAGCTCGAAGAATTTGTAGTACTCTCCGGATGCTCATCTTTTCAACACCGAGGGGGGTTAACTCACAAAGGCGATACCCCAACTCCTGCGCCCGTTCTCTAGCTCCTCTTCTCATCTCGACGCTAGAGGGTAAATCAACCCCTAGCTCTCTAGGGATTGCGTGAATCCAGCCTATCTCCGCACTGATCCCAGTCGGACGTTTAGCTCGAACCATGGACATGAGAGCCGTGGCATAAGGATCCTTTTTGTAGCCCATATCCCGGGCTAATTTCTGAATCCGATGCTGTGTTTCAACTGGTATCGATGAATCGCCCCTTAAGGCTAAGGAAACCGCAGTATGGCTGCACTTAGCAACCTTGGCGATATCTCGTAATGAGATGGTATTCTTCTTGGAATCTGTCATTAACAATCGGGATAAAGGTAACATTACTTTCCAGTAAAGCAAGTGTCCTTGTGGTGAATGAGTCCAATCAAGCTTAGAGTTGTCCAATGCATTTCATCTAAATGAAGCGCTTACTAGGAAAGAACTAATTTCCTTATGCCGAAGTCAATCGCAAAGAAGGGTTTCAGTCTTGTTGAGCTAATTGTCGTGATAGCGGTAATCTCTCTTCTTGGAATTCTATCAGTAGCAAGTCTAAGTGAATTAAACCGGCGTGGAGATATTAGCTACGCAATCAATAACATTGAGTCTGTAATAGAAAATTCGAAGCAGGTTGCACAAAGCAAAGGGGCATATGTCTATATTGCGTTTTTTGCAGACGATGACAAACCGCTACAAATAGTTGCCTTTGAAAGTACTTCGAAGAGTAACATTCTGAATAATCTTGTTCATGATTCTAGCAATATGAGGAATCTGAGCCTACCTAGTGAAGATGCAAAGTTTTTGAGCAAACCAATAGCAATAGACAATATTACTATCTCAGATGTTAATGCAAAACATGATGAATTAATTACACGCCCCCATTCGGGGAGTAGTATTCAAGAACAGAGCTTAAACGTTAAGTATCAAGGAAGAGAAACATCATCTTTGGTAACCATTCGAAGTGATGGAAGATTGAAATTTCCAGAAGCCGGAAGCGGTATTCTCGAATTCGCAATAATTGATACGAGATCTGAAGATTTTACGAAAGCTGCTGTGGTGCAGATATCGTTGCCATCAGGAACAGTGAGCACTTACAGGGTGGAGTAAGCTAAGTTAAATAAATATGAAACTAATAAAATACATTGTATTCACACTTTTAATTACACCTACATGTGTGGATATATCATTGGCTAGTGAAAGCGAGAATAGCCAAGTCACTTGGGATACGATTAGAGCTTTTAATTTTGAAAAAGTAAAAGAAGGAAAAAAAGTCCCTAAAGTTGCTGATGAAAGTAAATGGAAGGGCGGGAAAGTAGATATTAAGGTCATTCCAGATTCCAAGGATTCTAATAACAAGATACTTGAACTAAATGTTAAAAAATTCGGACAACTGAGATTTGGTAATTTCTCATTACCAGAAAAACGTGATTATCGAGCAATAATCGACCTTTGGGGACAAGAAGGACAAGAAGTAGTCGTACAGCTTAGATTTCTTACCAAACCATATAAAGTCCTAGCAAAGGAGAAGGTGAGTCTCACCAATGAGCCTCAAAAGGTTGTCCTAAATTTACCAGATTTCTACATTGATCGTAAAGTAGCTCTCTTCCTGATTACTAAACAAAGCTCTAAAATATACGTGGATAATGTGGCCATTCAAGCAAGGGCTCTCACTAAACAAGAATTGGAAGAAAAACAAAAGATAGAAGCGTTAAGGAAAGAGCGAAAAGCAAAGAATCAAGTCATAGCAAATCAAAAGATGGAAAAAGCGTGGGAAGCCGGAAACATTGCTTTTCCTGATGATGCTAATCTCGTGAACGTAGTTACATACGGTGCGAAAGGAGATGGGGTTACAGATGATACAGCAGCTATTCAGGATGCTTTTAACAACAACGCTGCAAGTCATAAAATAATTTATTTTCCCAATGGAGAGTATCTGATTTCCGATACGCTCAAATGGACTAGGCGTACCAAAGGAAAAGACTATAAAACGACGATCTTTCAAGGAGAG
>JBCDHL010000292.1:0-3605 GCA_038750095.1 Chlamydiota bacterium | reverse complement strand
GTGTAAAGTCTTTTCATTAAGCCCATTCTATGGCAAAATGGGAGGGATAGTACTTTTTTAACATAACTTACTGAATAACTTATGGTTAAAGACCTCCCAACCGACTCATCGCATTCCCCCAAAACGCGTAATGCCTTTATCATTTCCCGAATTCTCGATACTCCCTTTTGGGTAATCTTCAACATGTTACCATTCATCATCTATAAAGACCTACACGCAACTCCTTTACAACTGGCAGTGATTACCGCTTTAAAACCTCTCTCATCGATTTTCTCAATGTACTGGAGCGCACTTGTCAACAATCGTCCCGATCGCCTAATTCCCAATATCATATGGGGTGGAGTCCTTCGTCATCTACCTTTTTTCTTTTTTCCATTTGTTGACAACCCTTGGTATTTCGTTGCCGCCTTCGGTTTCCACATGATGCTTTCGAGAGGAGCACAACCTGCGTGGATGGAAATATTAAAAATGAACATTCCCGGAGTGAGGAGAGAAAAGGTGTTTGCCTATGGCACGGCCCTAGCCTATTCAGGAACTACCATCCTTCCCTTCGCTTTAGGTCCACTTTTAGATGGATATTTTGAAGCTTGGCGCTGGATTTTTCCCGCAACAGCATTGATTTCACTACTAGCTATCTTTTGGCAATGGCGAATCCCTATCTCTTTTAATGAAAAAGAGTCTTCGGAAAAAACTAAATTCAATAGTAAACTTATCGCCCCCTGGAAGGAGGCTTATCGCCTGGTCTCCTCACGCTCCGACTTTGCCCGCTTCCAAATCGCTTTTATGTTCGGAGGAGCTGGATTGATAATAATACAGCCGGCACTACCCATCTATTTTGTCGACGTATTGAATTTATCAAATACAGAACTCGCCGTAGCGATAACAACGTTTAAAGGAATCGGCTTTGCTGTCACCTCTCCACTTTGGGCAAACTGGATGAACCGGGTAAATATCTACCGTTTTACGAGTCTCGTTACAGTCCTTGCATGCCTTTTTCCTCTTTGTGTCCTTATGTCCCATCACAATATCGCCTGGCTGTACCTGGGATACCTTGGCTATGGCATCATGCAAGCGGGCAGTCAGCTGAGTTGGCATTTGTCAGGTCCGATTTTTTCACAGAATGAAGACAGCTCCGTCTATACGAGTGTCAACGTCGCGACTGCTGGGATCAGAGGATGCTTTGCCCCTGTATTGGGAAGTCTACTCTGCTCTTTAGCAGGAGCATCACCGGTCCTTCTATTCGGTACCGTGCTTTGCCTGATTGCTACACAACGGCTCTCCGCATACAGCAAAAGCGAAAAGACTACTCTTTCTACTAAAACGGCAATCTAATTATACCGATCGGTATCGAGAATACATTGATAGGTATGCCCATTACCGGCCACCTTTAGTGGTGGAACCTGGGAACACTCCTTACGGGCGTAAGGGCAACGTGTTCGAAATGGACACCCAGATGGAGGAGACATGGCTGTTGGTATTTCACCAACAAGCTTAATACGATTATGTTTTTCATCTGGATGGCTAACAGGCACAGCCGAAAGTAAAGCTCGTGTATAGGGATGCTTGGGGTTAGAAAATAGCTCTTCAGTTCTGCCACTTTCCATGACTTTACCCAAATACATCACAATCACATGATCACAAACATACCTGATAACCGAAAGGTCATGTGAAATAAAAAGATAACTCAGCCCGAGCTTTTTCTTCAGTTCAACAAACAGATTCAAGATTTGTGCCTGTACAGAAATATCGAGTGCAGATACAGCCTCATCACAGATCACAAGCTTGGGATCCATAGCAATAGCACGTCCAATACAGATACGCTGCTGCTGTCCCCCAGAAAATTCGTGAGGATAACGTTTCATCACTTCGGGAGAGAGTCCAACGAGCTCCAAAATCTCTCCCACACGCTCAACTTTTTTTTGATGACTTTTTACGATTCTGTGGTATGTCAACGCTTCTCCGATGCTGTCACCAACAGATCGACGAGGGTTCAAAGAAGCATAAGGATCCTGAAAGACCATCTGTACTTCACGACGTACACAATTAAGAGCCTGGTGATCCATTGTTAATAGGTCATCCCCTCTATATTTTACTTCACCAGAAGTAGGCTCAATTAGGCGAATCGCAGCTCTACCGAGAGTACTTTTACCTGAGCCAGACTCACCAACAATTCCGACAACCTCACCCTCTTCCACAGAAAAAGAAACCCCATCGACAGCTTTGATATCAGCGACTTTTCTTCTTAGTACTCCTTTTGAAACGGGAAAGTATTTTTTTAACTCTTTAACAGTGAGCAGTGGATGTGGCATGATCGATACCATCCTCCTTCATCAAACGACGATTTTTTACACTGAGTTCTGTCTCATCCCATAACCAGCATAAGACGCGATGATCTCCTTCACCTAAAAGAGAAAATTCGGTTACATCCCCGTCTTTACACCTATCCATACAATATTCGCAACGTGGGTGAAAGTGACAGCCTTCTGGGTAGCGCGTAAGTGGCGGAACCGTTCCTTTAATAACCTTCAATCTTTCTCCAGCTACTGTTTCCTGAGTAGGTCGTGAACGAAACAACCCTTGAGTATAGGGGTGCGACATGTCATCAAAAATCTGATGGACCGTTCCCCGTTCAATTCCCTGCCCAGCATACATCACGATCACATCATTGGCCATTTCCGCAACCACTCCCATATCATGAGTGATCAATAAAAGCGCCATCCCTCGTCTTTTTTGTAAATCACGCATTAAATCGAGAACTTGAGCTTGAATCGTCACATCCAAAGCTGTTGTCGGTTCATCAGCAATCAAAATATCGGGTTCGCACATGAGTGCCATAGCAATCATGACCCTTTGTCGCATTCCTCCTGAAAGCTGATGAGGGTAATCATTGAGCCGTTCACGAGGAGAAGGAATCCCAACATCTGCAAGTGCTTTGGTTGCCAGTGCAAGGGCTTCATCACCGTAAAGATCCATATGCAGTTCAGCAACTTCAACAAGCTGATCTCCGACTGTGTAGACTGGATTCAACGCGCTAGTAGGATCCTGAAAAATCATGGCAATTCGTGCTCCACGAATTTCTCGCATACGCTTGCTAGGAAGGTCTAAAAGGTTCGTTCCTTGATAGATGACCTCGCCCTGAGGATGAAGAGCGGGAGGATGAGGAAGTATACGCATGATCGATAATGCGGCCATAGATTTACCGCATCCCGATTCGCCAACAATAGCAAGCGTCTTTCCAGGATAAAGAGAAAAAGATAAGCGATCGACGACGGTATAGACCTTTTTGTCGATAGACAATTGTGTCGTCAGATTTTGAACTGTTAATACCGGCTCACTCATAGGCCCAGATTGCCACACCTAGGACCCTGATTGCTACTCAAATCTTCAACTTGTATGGGTATAGATTGTTTAGCTCCAGATAGCCCCATAATTCTGAGCCATCAGCTGTTCAAGAACTTGCGCTTCAAGAGCGTTTAATCCTTCAAATTGACGACTGAGCTGCCGCAGGTTAATTCCCCCTGCTGAAGGTCGGTTCCTTCCCTGCTGAACATTTTGTAGGGAATAATTTCCGTCTTCATCAAGACTAGGGGCTCTTCCTACAGTTG
>JBCDHL010000291.1:0-3614 GCA_038750095.1 Chlamydiota bacterium | reverse complement strand
GGGAATTTGAATATGAGAAAGCTCTTGTTGCAGAAATATCTCACATCAGAGACTTTCTCAAAGCCAATATTCCAATATTTTGAAACAAGATTAGTAAAGAATAATAGGCTAAATGATGCTCTCTTTTGAGGATGTAAACAAAAATCATCTCCCACCACAGCCTGAAATAGAGGAGAATACAAAAAAAAATCGTACTGTTCCAAAAGAGTCCTCAATCGATGTAATTATCGCTTCGGGAAAAACCATTACCGAGGGACAGAACCTTTCCAACAAAAGTTGTGCTAAAAAAGACTTTACTGAAACGCAACAAATCACCAAACCATCCCCAGCAGAGCTATTTATTGAACAAACAAAAAATAAATTGGGCCTATTCACGAGATACAATCTAAAAGAGTACCTCCCAGCAGCAGAAAATCCCATTAAATGCATTTTTAATACCGTTCAATTACTATCGCCAACAGTTTTAAAGGTTATGATCGATGTTTATGGTGCAGATCGAATCAAGGCAGCTGAAGAGAGAGAAAATACTTCCTGGTTACGTCAACTTATCCCACGCGTTGATTCTCAAGAGGGTTTCGAGATGCTTACTGAAATCTACGAGACCCGAGAAGAAATAGCTAAAGTACTAAAGCATGATCCCAATAAGGGAAGTATTTTCACCTCTCTAATGAATAAACAGTCCAGTTTTTTACTTACACTTATTCGTTTAGCAAAAAAGCTGGAACCTTCACAGCGAGCAGAACTACTGAAGTCAAATTCCGATGGTTACGGTCCTCTCCACGGAGCTGTAAAAAATAATAATATTGAAAATATTAGACTTCTCAAGGAGCACTTCTCGACTGAAGAGCTAGCTCACTGTTTTTCAAGGGATAACTATGATGGATACCTTCTCTCTCCCCTAGATTATGCTGCAAGGAATTTGGAAATTGACACTCTGGATGCTATTCTTGATATTTATCCGCCAGAACTCTTGGCTGAACATTTACAACCAAACGAATCGGGCTATACTCCCATGAGTTGGGCAGCCGATTACAATCGTCAAAATATAATAGAGAAATTAGCTACACTATATGAGGGTGAAGCTCTTAAAGAAACTCTAAAACCAATCATAGATGGGAATAACCTCTTACACATAGTCTTCAAAAATGTGAACCTCGAAGCCTACAAGCAGATAATGATTACATACTCCGTGGAAGAGCTTCATGAGGCTCTGATACAGGAAAACGCTAACGGGCAAACGCCTCTTCATGTACTCAATCATTCTGCTGGTTGGTATCATGAAGCGATCTTTAATGAACTTTTTATCTTTTTCCCTCCCGCTATTTTGGCACAGTCCCTTAAGTCTGACCGATGGGGAGGCAGCCCAATAGCTCAGGTAGCAAACTGCAAGGAACAGCTACAAGCTTTGACGGAACTTCTACATTATTTGGATAGCGATTGGGATGTGGTAAAATCCCTAGGTAATGATTTAGCTACCCTGATCGAAAAGCCAGAAGTAGTCTCTTGCCTAAAAAAAATCTATGGTTCAATAAATGAAAGGATTTGCCTGCTCTTAATTAGCAAGTTTGCCTATGGAACAAGTTTTTCACCCGATAATTTAAAATTATTGATCGAACTCGAGGCAGAAGAGATGCAAAAACATCCGATGCTGAATAGAGTTCTTGACGAACAATATAAACAAACCCCTCATCCCTATGCCGAATTACATGACAAGCTCAGAGAGTCTCTTTCTAATGGAGAGCGGCAGAGAGAGCAACAACTCGCCTGGCAGGAAAAGCTCTATCTAGCTTTAAGTGTTTCTGGTGCTGAGGATCAACAGGTCACTCCACTGATCCCCATATTTCAACGTCTACAAGACCTTGATGCTCCCGAAATGCGTCTTTTCATTACGGAGTCAATTCTAAGAAATAAATTAATGCATAATGATAGTATCAACGCCATAGCTCCTTGGCTAAAAACTTGTTCAAACACAAGACGTCCCTCTATTTATCTGCTTACCTTTTCTTTATTCGAAAAAAAAGGTGTCAAAACTGAGTTATTAGATTCTTTGCATCAAGTGATGCAAAAGCATTACGGTTACCATGAAAATCATAGTGATGGAAAAGTTATTCTTCGTGCTCTATTGATGCTCGCACAATTAAAAAGTTTAGAAACAGAAGACTATGAAAATCTTATTGCCAGTATGATCGAAGAACCTGTTACAACTTCATTATCCATTAGTCAGATCATCGGGCTAAAAAAAGAAAAAAAGCTTCGATACGAATTCATCACATCCAGTGGAAAAAGCCTTGCTGCTATCGCCACAGACTGTTTTCACGCTATGGTGCCAATTACCGAATCGGATGACTTTTTGAGAAATTTCAATCACTTTTTTGGTAAACGCCGTTCTCCTGAATCTATCATCACGTATGCATCTCTTGCAGGCCAGACGGCGCATTCACGTAAACAGTTAGGTGAATGGGTGCATAGTGTATTTTCAGGAACCTTTCTCAAGCAGCGTTATAGCGAAAATAACAGCGTTCACTTAAAAAAACTTTACGAAATTGATCCCAGATTAAAGGTGAAAATTCCGACTCTTTGCAGCAAAATGGGTAAGCAAACTGTTGGCAAACTCATCGATAAGTGTTTGAGTAAAATGAACTTTCCTTTAGACCGTTCTGAACTCGATCAGACAATCCTCAAGGATGGCCATATCATCGATGCTAAAAATCGCTTTCCTCTTCTCTGGAAATTTCTTGAGGAAGATCGAGAGGAGAGTGAGCCTCTTTACGACGCCAAATTTTTCGAAAAAGAAGTCGGCAAAAGAAAGAAAGCAAAAGATCCAAAGCTAAAT
The DNA here is from genome assembly GCA_038750095.1 of Chlamydiota bacterium. GTDB lineage: Bacteria > Chlamydiota > Chlamydiia > Chlamydiales > Criblamydiaceae > JAJFMC01. Next base: position 781 of record JBCDHL010000291.1, on the reverse strand, counting down.
GTAGAAATTGCAGAAATACGCTTCCAGCAGTTTCTAATGAAACTCTGCATAACAAAGAATGAAAAAGCCAAAGAGACGATACTCCGTAAAGTACAAAAACATATGAAAGAGCTTGAAAATTTTGGCAAAGGAGTAGGCAGAGAATTTACTCACGATGTTGAGGGAGCTTTAAAAACACTTGAAATTAGCAAAGGTGTAGACACTTCTCAATTTGAAGTTTTTTTAACAGATGATTACTGGGATGTGTTTAGGATTGGATCTGATGTTCCAAATAGCTGTCAGCGTGTGGATGGTAGTTTTCGCCAAAATAGATGTTTGCCTGGAATAGTTTTAGACGGAAGAACCTTTCCAGTCGTAGTCAAACGCCCTAGAGATGCTAGTGTGGTAGCACGACGTTTACTGCGCATTGAGATTGAACAGAAAAGACAACGTCCAGCTCTGTACCTAGAGAAGTTATACAGCTGTTATCAGCAAGAGGAAATTGATATGGCAATTATTGCGATGGCAAAGTTAGTTTCGAACCACCTCACTTATCCGCTATATAGTGAAGAAATGCCCTCAGGTAAACCGACGGATGTCATTCTTGAATCTGAGGGAAATGCCGGTGGCTGGTTTTATTCAGATGCCTCTGGTGGAATCAATAATGGGCGATTTGAAATCAATCACCCTACGCAAATTCACGATCCCATCGTAACAACTCTATCCACAAAATAACCCGTTTGCTGTAAATAATCTTAGGTATATGGGTGAAGAGATATACATAAATTGACGATTAAAAAAT
>JBCDHL010000290.1:0-3620 GCA_038750095.1 Chlamydiota bacterium | reverse complement strand
GCTCTTCTAATTTCGCACTGCTCAGCTTTAATATAAAAGACGAATGACAACTGATTTTCCGAAGGGTAAGTGAGGTATTTTACATCTAGATTTAAGACTCGATCAGAAAGTTCCTGGCTTATATCTAACCAAATCTCACTATGTTCACTATTTCCCCAACACGAGTAGGTTGTTTCTGAAATAGTTTTTCCTACAACTTTAGTGTAGCCTTTAGTGATGTAACCATTAGTTCTTTCTTCGAAGGACACATTTGGAAATTTGTTTTGTGACTGTGAGTTTAACTCAACACCAAAACCACGACAATCGCCGTAAGGTTGATACTGAGGACCAAATGTAACAATAGATAGATTGCGATTTACATGGTAAGTACCTAGGCCGGTCCGTCCCCCAAAAAGAGTAGATATAGTTATTTGCTCTTCACTTCTTTTACCATACGCCCCCAACGAAGTAATTTTAAATGACTGTGGAATTATGGGAGTGAGGTGTTGATTCAAGCTCTTACCAAAGGGTTTCCACTTAAAAATTAGGGGTATTAAAGGATGAACCTGTTGTGATAGATCTTTCAAGGACTCCTTTTGAATCTCTGATATGCCAAGAAGTTCACCGTTTTGAGATGCGCGGCTGACAGAGTGAAATAGAATTGCTGACCAAGCTAGTAGATCAATAAATCCCGCGTCTCGTTCTTGAGTAAAGATCCCGGGTATTGGATAATGTTCATTATCTAGCAAGTGCAATTGAAAAAGTGCTATTTGGTTAGCAACAGAAATGTAGGCCTCGTGATTTGTGTGTATTCCCAATAATGCCAGTATTACTCCTAGTTCCGTATGATAAGGTTGAAGAGGAATGCCTGCCCATGACCAGTGTCGTCCATATTCAAGTTGAGCATATCCCTCTTTTTCGGTACGAATATTGAGGGAGACTCCATCACTAATTCCACATAATTCAGAGCAAAGTTTCTGATAAACAAGAACAAGTTGAAATTCTCTCCAAGTTTTGACGCTATCGATTTTATTTTTCAAGAGAGTGGCTATCGTCTTCATTTCTTCTGATTCATTCTTTATGATCTCTAAAGTAATCAGTAAGGCTAGCAATTTTCTGTATGCTTCAATATGATCCAATGGATTATCAATAACTAGGTTGGTTACCCAGTCTAGCAAAGCTTGTGTCACCTCATCAAGTGACTGCTTATTTTCGATGAGTTTATAGAGTTGAAGGTAGTATGAATCGTGGAGTTTGGGTGAAAGAGAAACAGGTAGTCCGATGTCAGAAGTTATTGTCATAGTCCCTCTGAAATAAATGTTGTGTGTATATAAAGAAACACGTAGGCCAGACTAAATCTGTCCTACGTGAAAGCTTCGATGTGTCATTCGTTTGTCAATGCCAGTATTTATAAACAATTATGAATGTGATGACACTGGTTGTTCTTCAATCAATTTACGCATTTTTTTACCTGGCGTAAATTTAACCGCTAACCTTTCTGGAATAACAATCGGTACAGAAGCATTTTTAGGGTTTCTTCCGATCTTCTGCTTTCTCTTTACGACTTCAAATACACCAAAGTCTCTAAATTCAAGTCTCTCTCCAGTAGAAAGACTATCTGTCATTTTATCCAAAAAAGCTTGGATTACGTGACGGACATCACTAGGATGAATTCCCTTCTCCTGAGCAATCGAATTGATTAACTTCTTTTTCGTCATAGTGGTTTTCTTGCCTGTAGTCATAACTCACGAACTCCTTCGTTTAAAGGTACAAAACTCATACAAAGCCTAAAATTTGAAGTGTTGCTGCACTTCAAACATCAAGAGCAAATACAAAATATGGGCAAAACTATTGTCGTATCCTCTTGATTTTCAATCAAGTATTTTTGGTTCTACACGAACAGTCTTGTGAGACCAGCAATACATTCCTAGCTCTAATTTCACCGAAACTCGATTGGGTTTCCAAAAATTGGAATCGAGGAAAATGAAGAGCTTCAGTTCCTTATCATATAGAATCCATATTTCCAATCAAGAATATTGTTAAATTTTTGATTGAAAAGTTGTTTTTTTTGAAATTTCCTTGGGAAGATTGGGGCATTTACTCCAACCTAACGAGCATTTTATTTTTCTTTCCAGTTGCTATTAAAAGCATTTTGCCATCAATCACATCATTTTCTAAGATTTCTAAGTTAACATCGGTCACTTTTTGGTTATTCAAATAGACACCTCCATTTTGGATAAGTCGCCTGACAGCACCTTTACTGGGCTGTAAGCCGATTTTGACGGCAAGGTCAATAATGAAAGCACCTACAACTTCGTTTTTTGCTAGTCTATGACTTGGAATGTCATTGGCAATAGCCTCTAAGGTATCGCTATCAAGTATGGTTTCGGCACCAGGGGCAGCAGCAGCAGTCGCCTTTTGAGCCCTTTTCAATCCTTCATCACCATGTACAATCCGTGTTACCTCTTCAGCTAGCTTTTTTTGAACGGTGTTAGGTTGATATTCCTCTTCCATCATCATTTTCTCGTAGAGATTAATTTCTTCAATCTCAAGGAAAGTGAGCATTTTTAAAAGTTTTATTACATCAGCATCTGCAACCCGGACAAGGTATTGATAGAATTCATAAGGTGAGAGCTTTTCGGCTGAAAGCCAGATAGCCCCCTTTTCTGACTTTCCAAACTTTTGACCGTCACTTTTAGTTAGGAGGGGAAAAGTGATACCTAGAACAGATTTTCCTGTTAATTTTCTTGTCAATTCAGCGCCAGCTGTTATATTTCCCCATTGATCACTTCCACCAAGTTGAGCGGTAACAGCGTGATTTTCACTGAGGTATAAAAAGTCATAACCCTGCAATAACTGATAGCTAAATTCAGTAAAGCTCATTCCCTCTTCAGAGTTTAGTCTCGACTTAACTGAGTCTTTTGCTAGCATTGGGCCAATCCGAAAATGCTTTCCAACCGTACGTAAAAAATCGATAAATGAAAAAGTTTTAAACCAGTCATAGTTATTGAGGATGACCGGTCGATTTTGACATTCAAAATCTAGGACTTGCTGTAGATTTCCAGTGATCCCTTCGAGGTTTTGTTCGAGAGTTTCTTCATCCAGGAGCTGTCTTTCTTGACTTTTTCCTGATGGGTCACCAATCATCCCAGTCGCACCTCCCACTATCGCAACAGGAGTATGTCCACACTTTTGAAACCACGCAAGTCCCATGATTGCGACCATATTTCCTAGGTGAAGACTATCGCTTGTTGGATCGAATCCGCAGTAAACGCGTTGTGGTTTTTCGAGTAGTAATCTTGCTTCATCGCTTGTCATGTTATCGATAAATCCACGCTCTTCAAGAACATCTATCACATTAAGCATTAGTATAAAAACTCCTCATCATCAATATCTTTAACAAGCAGTTTCATCTATCAATCAATTTCTGTCAATCTTGACTTGTTACATTTTCTGGACAAAGACAATGAGAGAAGCCCTAGGTTCATTAAAGGGTATTGTATACTGAATGAAATTGGAAATTACGCTTGATAGTCATTCTTTTTGCCTCTGACTTTGTGTTCGATCTTGGTAACTTGTCTAAGTTACCTGCGATCTCCACACTTCGTCAGAAGTAAAAATCTCTGACTATCAAGCGTAAT
>JBCDHL010000289.1:0-3626 GCA_038750095.1 Chlamydiota bacterium | reverse complement strand
TTCCTCCAAGTCATCGCCTACCTCCATGTGGTCCTACGATGACATATAGTTCTTAACGATTATTATTGTTACCCATGTTGGTGAACCAAAGTGTTACCTATGATGGTGAATTGTACCAACTACACTATTCTCTGTTTCTTAGCGTCTTCGTCCCAATACTCATGGGTAAAAGTATGGGTGTGAGGGCGCTAAGAAAGAAGGTGTGTAAATTCTTGGTTCAGTTGTGTCAACTTTTCAGAAGTTGATTAGCTTGAGAGGAAATTGATCATCTCTTGGATTAAACACTGGCAGTGTCTCTCGCAGATAATTAGTGTATCGTCAACAGATGCCCTTCCTTTACTCTTTTTCACTCCACAATAGATTTTTATCTTTGGCTCTGTACCAGATGGACGTACGTGAATGACACTTTCATCAGAAAGGGTAAAGCTGATCAGTTTCGTTTTTGGTAAGGCGATTGGTATCAATGTGCCCGAAACTACGTCTTTAATTTCTGATTTCAAATAGTCACTAATAGAAACCACATCCAACCCACAGATGTCTTTAGGTGGTGAATGGAAAAGTTTTTGCATTCCACGGTCCATCTGCTGGTGCCCCTCTCTGGTTTCAGGAAACCTTAAGGATTGGAGTTTCTCTTCGTAAACCCCATACTTTTGGTAGATGTCATGCAACATATCTATTAGTGTCTTATCATTTAGTTTAGCATAGAGCGCCGCTTCTACGATGAGTGCACAGGAAGATACAGCATCTTTATCTCTCAATTCTGTTCCGATTAGATAACCATAAGATTCTTCTCCTCCAAAGATAAACTGATAAGGGGAATTATCTTCTTCCCATTTTTTAATGAGTTGAGCAATATACTTAAATCCTGTCAGAACGTCAAAACAAGGTTTTCCATACGAGTGAGCTATTGTTCTGAATAACTCAGAGGTTACCAAGGTCTTAATGAAAGCTGCTCTTTCTGGCAATCTACCTTGGGAGTTGAGCGCAGTGCAAATATGTTCTAAACACAAACAAGCAATCTGGTTACCTGTTAAGGCATGTGCTTCTCCATAATGATTGACGACCACTCCAACCCTATCTGTATCAGGGTCTGTTGCTAAAAAGATATCGCTATCAAACTTTAAAAGTTGTTCAACACCAAGTTGCAACGCTTCAGGTTCCTCAGGGTTCGGATACACTACTGTAGGAAATTCACCATCCGGATCTTTTTGCGCTTCCACCAAAGACAGGTTAGTAAAACCCCAACATCGTAAGGCCTCAGGAACCATCGTGATTCCGGTTCCATGGATGTTAGAGTATACAACTTTTATCTGACCACCGTTCTTTCGATTCGATTCTGGATAGTTTTGTAGTTTGTGGATGAAATGATAATAAGCATCCTCTATTTCATCACCGATTACCTCTATATTTCTATGATCCATTCCTTCAGCTACTTTGACCATAGAAAGATCATGGATGGCATTGACTTCATCAATAATTCCAATATCGTGTGGGGGGAGAATTTGTCCGCCATCATTCCAGTAAAGTTTATAACCGTTATATTCTGGGGGATTATGTGATGCGGTAATCATGATCGCGCCACTGCAGTCTTTCATTCTGCAACCAAAAGAGACGAGAGGAGTGGGGCGAAACTCTTCAAAAATCAATACTTCAATTTCGTTGGCAGCTAAAACCTTAGCTGCTTCTTGAGCAAAATAAAGAGAGTTATGGCGGGTGTCGTAGCTAATGATGATACGATGTTTCTTTACTTCACTCTGCTGCTTATTTAAGTAATTTGCAAATCCCTGTGTGGCGGCACGAACAGTATATTGATTCATACGGTTCGTACCAACACCCATGATACCTCTCAATCCACCAGTACCAAAGGAAAGGTTCGTGTAAAAAGCATCAATGATCTCCTGAGGATTTTCAATCAATAGCTTCTTGATGGTTTTTTTCGTTTCTCTGTCGTAATCACCATCTAACCATTCTTGCACATTTTTATTCGTCTCTTCATCAAATGAGGTTCCTTCCAACATGTTCGTCATACCTTACCTGCTGTAATAAATTTGAGGCGAGTTCCATAAAAACTTCGCCAACCCCTCCGCTACCTTGGTGAAACGCCACAGGACAACCTTCTTCACAACCAAGACAGATTGCTGGAAGGATCGGGATACTTCCAATCAACGGTGCTTGAAAACGTTCTGCTAGATCATGTCCCTGACCTTCTCCAAATAAATAATATACCTCTTCCGTACCTGGAGCTGTAAAACCCGCCATATTCTCTATTATGCCACAAAGGGGAATTTCTAGCTGGTGAAAGGAATTAATTGCTTTAACAGCATCGAGGATAGCAACGTCTTGCGGTGTTGTAACCACTAAAGCTCCATCGATCGTAATCAGTTGACTAAGTGACATAGGGACATCTCCTGTACCTGGAGGTAAGTCAATTAAAAGTACATCAAGTTCTCCCCAGTCAGTCTCAAAAAGCATTTTTTGTAAGGTGGTATGAAGAACCGGACCCCGCCACACTACAGAACGAGACTCTTCAATGAAGTATCCTAATGATAAGGTTTTTACCCCATATTTTGTAAAAGGAAGTGTCCACTCCTTGCCTTGCTGATCTTTCGTTGTAGCTGGTGTTAACATCCTTAACCCAAACATGATAGGTATTGAAGGACCATAAAGATCTGCATCCAATAATCCCACTTGCAAGCCAAGACGTGCCAACGCCACCGCAATATTTACGCTAACAGTTGATTTACCAACTCCACCTTTACCGGATCCAATCACTAATGTCTGCTGTGCTAATCGTTTCATTTACCTTACCAAATCAAATTCTCAGTAGTTAATGTCCACCACCATCGATATGTTCCTGAAGCTGTTGCTGTATCGATGAAAAACTTACTTTATCAGAATCTGGGTGATCGATCCCTTCACACCATTTTGCCGCTTCTAACCATTCACTTTTGGAGCGAAGGTTATTAGGCCACCAAGGGTAGGTTTTGCATTGCAGTGGACGGTGAGAATATATAGAACATCGATTTCCTTTTAAAAAGACGCAGTCGTATGTTTGAGGATCTTCATTAAGCGAACGTTTTCCGTCAATCAAACGTGTGTATTGCTTCAAAAAATCGGAGATAGGAATGGCTAAGTGCTTGCTGATTTTTTCAATTTCATCATCTGAAATCCAAACAGCACCGGGGCTCCCCGTACAGCAATTGCCACATCCTGTGCATTTGAACCTTAGCCCTTCTTGATACCATTCTTTGTCAATTGTAGAAATGACTTTTAAGGGATCATGATCTGTTGTTGTCATAATTGATAGGACTCATTGTTTGTGAATTTCTGAACAACTAATCTCTTTCTTTCAGAATCTGTCTGATGCCGGCCACGACAAAAAGGATTAAAAAAACTCCACAGACTGCCCCAACAACAGCAGCCTCTAGCTGTAAACTTCCTAAAATTTGATTCATTCTGCCACCTATGGGGGTAAAATTCAATACAAAGTTGTTGCTATGTTAATAGAGTTGTCAAATTGAAAACTCTGCATAACCGAATAGGTGGCACTTTATACCGATCGTGATTCAAAATTTGGAATTTTGGCTTTGAGAATGCCTCCTAGCTGGGATATCGTAAGTCGATCA
>JBCDHL010000288.1:0-3632 GCA_038750095.1 Chlamydiota bacterium | reverse complement strand
GGTAAATAAATGTCAAAATTTTTTTACCGGGAATTAGTGAAGTCCCGATTGCTACCAATCCTGTCAAAGCGCTATCGCGTAACCTATTCGGTAATCAAGATTCTCGAGATGAAAGGGGTCTACGATTGACAGTTGTTATTAATTTGGGTCTGTGAGCTTTATGAATGAAGTTTTAGAAGGGTTCTTGAGGGAAATGATTCGATGAATTAATATGAGGTGTCGTTTACTCTTTTAACTATTGGAATCTCATGAAATATCCTGAACATGTCATTATGCTTGTTAATGCTTTACGTCGGCTGCCGGGAGTGGGTAACAAAACAGCTGAACGCTATGCGTTCCAGATGCTTGAATGGAAACCCGACCATCTGGCAGAGCTATCGCAAACTGTAGGAACACTTCACGCAAAAACAAGGTACTGTTCTGATTGCGGTTGCTTGATGGATGAGGAAGGATGTGAGTTTTGTGTAAGTGACAAGCGAGATGGCTCAACCATATGTGTCGTTTCTAATATCCGAGAGGTTTTTGCTATCGAACAGATGGGGGAGTACAAGGGTCTTTACCATGTTCTTGGTGGCTTGCTCTCCCCAATGGATGGGGTGACTTCTGAATCGCTTCGCGTCGATGAACTTATTCGTCGCGCAGTAAATCTCACTGTGAAAGAGGTTGTGATCGCTCTAGACTCGACGTTAGAAGGGGATGCTACAGCTTTATATCTGAAAAAAGCATTGAGCGATTGCTCGGTAAAAATCACTCGTTTAGCTTTTGGGATCCCTATGGGGAGCTCCTTAGACTATATCGATGGTGGAACTCTCGCTTACGCTCTATCAGGTCGAACATCCATCTGATGAATGGTTCATGACATTTCGTTATTGCAAATTTTGTCTGTAATGAAATACAATTAGGCACCATTTATACAGCGCCCTGATCGCATAATACTAAATACGAGGTCTCATCATTATGAAAGTCTACTGCTCTAGGTTATTGATTCTCCTTTCCCTACTAAGTTTTGTCCTGCCCCTCTCCGCTTTTGCTGCTGTTGTACAATATGAAAATCAAATTGTTGACACCTTAGATATCACCGTATTTGGTGCGAGTGGAAGTGAGCGTTATCACGTAGATAGTATTCGCGATCGCATTAAAACTCGCGAAGGGTATCCCTTTTCACAGGTGGATTTCGACAGAGATTTGAAGGGTTTGTCTAAAGATTACGATCGTATTGTCCCCAATTTGGGAGTTGTTGACGGAAAATTACATATTTCTTTGGAGCTTTGGCCAAAGCCAACAATTCGCCAGGTTGTTTTAGAGGGAAACTGTAAAATATCTTCAAAAGATCTCAGGAAAGAATTAGGAGTTGTTGTTCCTTCAACTTTTAATGCGCAGGAATTCAACAAAGCGTTTCATAAATTGAAAACTTACTATATCCAAAAAGGATTTTTTGAGGCGCAGCTAAACTATTGTATATACCCTATCGAAGAGACCAATGAAGTCGATATTGTGATCTGTATAGAAGAAGGGCGTGCTGGCAGGATTAAAGATATCGTATTCAATTGCTTTACCTGTGATGAAAAGGAAGACCTTCTGGATATGATGATTACCAAAAAGTACAACTTATTTTTAAGTTGGCTCAACGGTACCGGGACATACAATGAAGAAGCTGTTCAACAAGATCAATTTATCATCCTTAACTACATGCAAAATAAAGGATACGCAGATGTTGAGGTTGAAATTGAAGTTTGCGAAGCCAACCAAGATGATAGAATTATTATCATCATCACAGCAACTCGAGGGCCTAAGTATCGATTCGGGAATATTACTTTCGAGGGAAATACAATATTTTCAGATGAGAAGATCTGTAAGGAAATTCGTGCAAAACAGGGTTGTCCCTATTCGCCAGAAGTCATTAGAGACTCAATCCAATGCCTTACAAACCTCTACGGAAGGTGTGGTTATATCGATGCTATTGTAAACTTTGAACCAAAACTTGTATGTGATGAGTGTATTTATGATGTTCACTTCTCCATTGACGAAGGGGAACAATATCACGTTGGTTTGATAAAGGTTATCGGTAACACATGCACGCAGACAAATGTGATCCTTCATGAGACACTCCTTGCTCCTGGCGAAGTATTTAACCTAGACAAACTGACTAGGACAGAGCGCCGCCTCTGTAATGTGGGATATTTTAGTAATGTCAATGCATATGCTGTACGTACCGATGATGAACCTTCATGCCTGGGTGGAAACTATCGCGATGTTCATATTGAAGTGGAAGAGACATCTACAGGTAATTTTGGAGCTTTTGCAGGATTCAGTACCACAGAGGATATATTTGGTGGATTTAATATCACGGAGAAAAACTTTAATATCGCTGGCTTGGGGTGCCTCGGTAAATACGGAGGAAGAGCGATACGTGGCGGTGGTGAATTTGCTCACTTCACGGCAACGATAGGTCAGAAAAGTCGTAAATATGTCGCTTCATGGACGAAACCCTACTTTATGGACACTCCATGGGCTGTCGGGTTCGATATCGAGCGTTCGAGTAACCGCTATATTTCCGATGCCTATGATATCAACGCAACAGGATTTACACTTAATGGATTCTACGAATGTAATGCCTTCCTTAAGTATGGAGTGCATTACCGTATTCGAAATGCCTGCATAGAACTTGTGGACAGATCAAAGAGAAATTATGAGCTTGAAAAAGAAGCCAAAGAAACAGGGATCGTTTCTGCTGTCGGTGGTTCCTGGTTGTACGATTCCACAAATAGTATTCTGAGACCTACATGTGGCTTTAAGTCAAGAATCGAAGGGGAGTTTGCTGGTATTGGTGGAGACTACTCCTTCTTCAGTGTCGCCTACCTAAACACATATTACTACCAAATTGCAGAGCGTGACGTTCTTAAATTTCGCGCTGATGCTAGATTCATACAACCGATTTGGGAAACAGGTGGAGATGACCTTCCTATTGACGAACGTATTTTTCTTGGTGGAGAAAACGAAATTCGAGGATACCGCCCTTATAACTTAGGACCTAAGTTTGACGGTAATAGTGATGAGCCTCGGGGAGGTATTTCCATGCAACTACTTTCAGCAGAGTATCAAAGAAGAATTTGGCCGATTCTTGATGCTTTTGTCTTTGTTGACGCTGGACATCTTTCCCTTGCGCACTGGGACTTTGGTCGTCTTTATACATCAGTAGGTTTTGGTGTTCGCTTGCAAATTATGGGCAATGGTCCACCACTCACACTTGGTATGGGGTATCCTGTAAATGCTAAAGATGATAGCGATGTAAAAAGATTCTTCATGACAGTTGGCGGTAAGTTCTAATTATGAATATACTGAATTAACTCCAGGGTTTGAATTATTTGATCAATGTGTTATCTTGGATATTTAACTGAATTTTGGCAGCAAACATAGGGACCAAAGTTCAAATTGAGATCGGAATATTACGGATTAAGCTTAAGGAGCAAACTATGAAAATGAGCAAAAAAATGTTCGCAGCCCTAGCTGTCGTTTTGATGAGTATGACGACTGCGCCTGAGGTTGAAGCTGCAAATAACCTTAAAGTTGGAGTAATCAATTTTAAACAGGCAGTCGAACGTTCAAAGATGGGTAAACAAGAACATTTTTTT
>JBCDHL010000287.1:0-3637 GCA_038750095.1 Chlamydiota bacterium | reverse complement strand
TTTATGGATTGCTGAATGTCCCTTATATGCAGATGCCATGGGCCCTGAGGGATCGAATGGCGATACATATATGAAAATGGTCAATCACAACGCAGAGCTTATTGGTTTATATTTGCGTGACTATAATCCTAGAACTCTACCCAAGTGTTACTGATGCATACGACGTTACAAGAAGAACCTGCTCTACAAATTTACCAACTATCGGTGAATTATGACAAAACACCAGTTTTGTGGGATGTCACCATGGAGATCCCCAAAGGAAAATTAGTAGGGATTATCGGACCTAATGGAGCTGGAAAAAGTACCTTTATTAAAACCGTTCTAGGTCTTATCCCTCCTTTATCTGGTAAGGTTTCTTTTTTGGGAAAGCCCCTAAAAAAAATGAGAAAACGGGTTGCTTATGTTCCCCAAAGAGAAACTGTCGATTGGGATTTTCCAATAACAGTTCGTAACTTAGTGTTGATGGGTAGGTATGGGCGTTTAGGTTTATTGCGTTGGCCACGTAAAGCTGATTGGGCTGCTGCAGACCATTATCTCGAAAGCGTAGGGATGCTCCAGTTTGCAGATAGGCAAATTAGTCAACTGTCAGGTGGTCAACAACAAAGAGTGTTTATTGCTAGAGCACTTTTGCAAGAAGCCGATATTTATTTTTTAGATGAGCCTCTTGCAGGAATTGACAAAGCAAGTGAAAAAGTGATTATTGATATCATAAAAAAATTACGTGACAAAGGGAAGACAGTTTTTGTGGTCCATCACGACTTGAATACCGCTGAAAATTTCTTTGACTGGGCTATACTTCTCAATATGCGGCTTGTAGCTTATGGACCGATGAGTGAGGTCTTTATCCCTCAAAAACTGAATACAACCTATGGAAAAAACTACAGTCTTTTCGATGAGGCGGTAAAACTTTCTCAGCAAAAAACTAGGGGGATGGATAGGCATTGATGTTATTGGTTAGTCCACTACATTATTTCACCGATCCAATACTAAGGGCACCCACTATCGGTAGTATTTTAATGTGTTTGGCCGCTGGTCTCGTTGGGGTTATTGTTTTTTTACGAAAACAGTCGCGTTTGGGCGAAGCTCTCTCACATGCCTCTTATCCAGGAGTCATTACAGGTGTAATAGTTGCCGGGGTTGTTGGTTTAGACTCTCGCTATGGAGGTGCTATTTCTTTTTTGATCATTAGTGGTGCATTCTTTACCGCTATGTTAGGTACCTGGGCCATTCATTTCATGGTAAAGAGATTAAAAGTGCGTGCGGACTCCGCTTTATGTTTTGTGTTATCTGCCTTTTTCGGAGTCGGAATTACTCTTGCCAGTCAAGTGCAATTTACATATTCCACACTGTACCAGCAAATTCAGGTTTATCTCTATGGGCAAGCTGCTACAATGACTGATATGCATATTACGATTTATGCTGTATTAGCCCTTGTGATAGTCTTCGTCGTTATTTTGCTCTACAAGGAAATTTTGATCATTACCTTTGATGAGGAATATGCAAAAAGCCTAGGTTTCCAAACTAAACCCATTGAGTTGCTATTTTTTGTTCTTACCGTTTCTGCGATCGTTGTAGGGATTAGGTCAGTAGGTGTTGTCCTTATGAGCGCAATGCTGATCGCCCCCGCAGCAGCAGCCAGGCAATATACCAACAAGCTTTATATGATGCTTCTTCTATCAGGATTTTTTGGTATGTTGAGTGGATATTTCGGTAACTATCTCTCTGCAGAGCTGACCGCATACTTCTCTTTGGTCTACCCGGGTTCTAAGTTCTCAATTCCGACAGGCCCTATGATCGTCGTTGTCGCTGCATTGATCTGTGTCTTTTCCCTCTTTTTTGCCCCTGAGAGGGGAATGTTAATTCGTATCGTTCGCATCGCCAGATTCCGTTACACCTGTACGTGTGAGAATGTCCTCAAGGCAATGTGGAGGATAGGACCAAGATCAGATATCTCTTTCGACGATATTGTCAGCTATCAGGCAGTTTCAAAAGGGTATCTTCATTTTGTTCTCAAACGGTTGATCCACAATGGATGGGTTAAAAGAACGGGGGCTGATGTTTATAAGCTTACCCATGATGGAAGTGTGAGTGCTGCGAAAATTGTTCGGCTTCATCGTTTGTGGGAAGTCTATTTAGCCGACTATTTAGGTGTTGGTTCTGAACGAGTACATCGCAGTGCGGAGGAAATGGAACATATCATCACCCCAGAACTTGAAGAAGAGTTAACCCTGTTACTCAACGACCCGAAACAGGATCCTCATCACCAGCCGATACCACCTAGAGAGGAACTGTAAGTGTTGCAATCGATTTCTAGCTACTTTAACCCCTATTACGATCGAGATTTCTTTGGTTTTTTTTGGGTTTTTATTCAAAGAATATGGAAATTAATAACCGGGCAGCTTGCCTTTGGAGAGATCGTTTCTGATGAAATACAGATATTTGTACTCGTGGGAGTTTCCTGCTCAGCAGCGCTTGTCGGCACCTTTTTGGTGTTGAAGAAAATGACGATGCTGGCAAATTCTATTTCTCATACAATTCTCGTCGGAATTGTCATAGCGTTCATTCTAACCAAAAGAGGTTTTTTGGGAGTTAGTGAGGATCACGACGCAATAAACATTGAGCTGATGCTTGTTGCATCTTTAATTATGGGAGTCATTACAGCCCTCATGACAGAATTCCTCACCAAAACTGTCAGGTTACAGGAAGATGCGAGTACGGGCCTCGTCTTTACGACACTATTTGCAGTTGGGATTATTATGGTTACCATTCTTACAAGAAACGCTCATATTGGGGCAGAAGTAGTGATGGGAAATGTGGATGCGCTACATTTTGATGATATAAAGCTAATCGGCTTTATCCTCGTTGTGAATGTCATTTTGGTAACCCTTCTCTACAAAGAGTATAAGATCACTACATTTGATCCAGGTTTAGCACGTGCTCTGGGGTACTCAACGACCTTTTTTAATTATCTGCTGATGATACAAGTATCGGGTACCGTTGTCGGTGCTTTCCGTGCTGTGGGGGTTCTTATGGTTCTTTGTTTCATTACTGGCCCAGCTCTTATCGCTCGGTTGCTAACACACAACCTGAGGACCATGCTGCTACTTTCGGTATGCATTGGTGCCGGTTCTTCCATTTTGGGTGTGGCACTATCTAGACATGTTCTTACAGTCAACGGAATCGCTCTTTCTACTGCTGGGGTTGTTGTTTGCACCATTACTACATGCTACGTTGTTGCAGTCATTTTCGCTCCGGAACGTGGCTTACTTAACCATTGGCTTCATAAAAGAAAGCTCTCAGCCAGAAGAGGGTCACTCAATTAAAAAATGATGGCCCTCAAGCAAGCATTTTTTCACAAACCATTTCGACTTTTTTCAGGTGTTCATCTAATTCAAGAGAGAGTAGTTTTACAAGTGAAGGTAAGTTGTATTGTGTTCTAATTTTTTCTAAATATTTTTTGAAATAACCTTTTTTTCCATTTTAGTAAATAGTTTGTCTAAATCTTTCTTACGATATTTATTCTTTCCAAAAAAGGGTCAGGTCTGAAATTCTGACAAAAAATAAAACTTGAAATATTGTTCAATTGCTTAATATTTAAGAGTTATACTGAATGAAATTGGAAATTACGCTTGATAGT
>JBCDHL010000286.1:0-3678 GCA_038750095.1 Chlamydiota bacterium | reverse complement strand
CTAAAACTAACATGCTAATGGATAGTATCTTTGCTGCATTAATAAGCGCAGGTTTTTTTTGGCTTGGGTATGTCATTTTACGTATGTGCTACCTCGTTGCTAAAAGTGATGAATGAACCGATTCTTGAAGTTAATTCGGTATATACTGGATTCAGAAGGCTAGTTTGTGTAATCTAAGGAAAGATAGAGAAATAATACGTAACCCCCTATGGTTAAATTATGGTTATAGCTGAAAGTAAAAGTTTTCAAAGTCCCTTAGAAGACTCTACAAGAATGAACCGTCTAGCAGACCCCTGTATTTTGGTTATCTTCGGGGCAACAGGCGATTTAACATCGCGAAAATTGTTACCTGCATTATACAACCTCGGCCTAAATGGTCAATTGCCAGCTCATTTTACATGTGTTGGCTTTGCTCGTAGAGATAAGTCTCACGGTGATTTTCGCAGTGAAATGTATGAGGCAGTCAATGACTTTTCAAGAACAAGGCCTTCTGATGGTGAAACCTGGAAAAGTTTTAGTGAGCAGATCTATTACCATCGATCTGAATTTGATAATGACGCTGGTTATGACTCCCTTAATCAATTCCTCCATGAGCTAGATCAAAAATATGGAACGAAAGGAAATCGCGTTTACTATCTGTCAACCCAGCCCAGTTTTTTTCCATTAATCATAGAAAAACTCCACCAGCACAATTTGATATACGATGCAAATCACGTCAAAGATAAGTGGAGTCGAGTAATCATTGAGAAGCCTTTTGGTCATGACTATGAGTCCGCTGTATCACTTCAAAATGAAATCACACAACACCTCGATGAGAGTCAGATATATCGTATTGATCACTACTTGGGTAAAGAAACGGTGCAAAACCTTTTGATGTTCCGCTTCAGCAATCCGATATTTGAGTCGATTTGGAATAACAACCATATCGATCATGTTCAAATTACAGTAGGTGAAGAGATCGGGATCGGTACACGCGGGCGGCTTTGGGAAGAGGCTGGGATGCTTCGGGATATTGTTCAAAACCACATGATGCAACTGCTCTCGCTCGTTGGAATGGAGCCCCCAACTAGCTTCCGTGCGGATGCAATTCGTGATGAAAAAGTTAAAGTTGTCGAGTCTATACGCCCCTTTCCGGTTGGAAGTTATGATGAGTTTATTACTCGTGGACAATACGGTCCAGGGTTTGTCAGTGGTGAACCCGTTAAATCATACCGTCAAGAAGACAATGTTAACCCTGAGTCTTTAGTAGAGACGTATGTCGCTTTAGAACTCTTTATTGACAACTGGCGTTGGGCAGGTGTCCCTTTCTATTTACGAGCAGGGAAACGCCTACCAAAAAGAGCTACAGAAATAGCCATTAACTTTAAAAATGCTCCGGGCTTCTTATTTCAATCCAAAGGGCGAAAAGTTGAGTCCAACACTTTGGTCATAAGAATTCAACCGGATGAAGGCATCTCGCTGAAAATGAACTGTAAGGTCCCAGGATTGAACAGTCCGATTCAGCCAGTAAAGATGGACTTTCAATATGGTTCCTATTTTGGAGCGAAACCGCCTGAAGCTTACGAAAGATTGATCTGCGACTGTATGTCTGGAGATGGTACCCTTTTTGCTCGTGTTGATGAGGTTTTCGCCTCATGGAGGCTTTTCTCTCCTGTCTTGGAGCACTGGGGAAGTAATGTACCTGATAACTTTCCGAATTACCCAGCAGGAACATGGGGGCCGATTGATGCAGAGTTGCTCCTAGCGAAAGATGGCCGACGGTGGCGCCTGATTTAATTCCGATTTTAATAGTTAAAGGTAATCATTTATGACATCGATATCGTGCGTGAAAATAACCGACATTGACAAGGAACTTAGAAAGTTACTTGAGGAAAGTAAAGAACTTGGGAAGATACGTGCATGTTTGTTTAATCTAATTGTTTACACACAAAATAAACGTAGAGTTGAATCTTTTAAGGATATCCTAAGTGCTGTTGTCCAAAAGTTTCCCTGTCGCATTCTTTTCATTCAATATGAAAAGCAATCGACGGAAGACTTTTTGAATGTCACTGTTTCGAGCGAAGGGTTCGACGACGGCAAAACCTCCTTTACCTGTGATCAAATCACCATTGAGGTAGGTGGTCAGCATATTGAAAGGGTTCCTTTTTTAGTCACTCCGCACATTGTGCCTGATCTACCGATTTACCTTCTCTGGGGAGAAGATCCAACAGTTGAAAAACAAGTACTTCCAAATTTCGAGTCCTACGCATCAAGGTTGATATTTGATGTTGAGTGTACGAAAAATCTACAAGAATTTAGCAAGAATATGCTTAAGAAGATTGATACCTTGAATTACGATATTCGTGACATAAGCTGGGGGCTGACGGGGCCTTGGCGCGATGTGATGGCACAAGTGTTCAATAGTCCAGAGCATATTGATCAGTTGAAGAAAGCTAAATCACTTTTGATCGAATATAATCAATTCGAGGTAGAACACATTCACTGCTGTGAAATGCAGTCGATCTACCTTCAAGCATGGCTGGCGGCAGAGTTTGGTTGGGAACTGAAAGAAGTTGATAGAGTTGAAGGAGAAGTTAACCTCAATTATCAGTCGGAAGGAGGAGATTTGAAAGTTATCCTTCGGCCTAAAGTTTGCAGAGAGCTCATAAGTGGTGCGATTCTGGGTATTGAAGTATCTGACGCAAACATCACCAAGTATGAGTTAAAACGGGCTGAATCTTTACGTAAAGTCATTGTTCATATCAGTACCCTCAATGAGTGCCTGCTTCCATTTGCTTTACCGCTACCAAATCTTGTTCATGGAAGTAATTTTATGAAGGAAATATTCTATGAAACGACTAGCCAGCATTATCGAAATATGTTACAACAACTTGCTATCACGAATTGGAACAGTATTAGAACAACGAACGACCGGTGAACTATGGATATTATTTCGATGATTAAAGCTTACGACGACAGACGCGACATGGTAGTACCTGGTGACCACCAGGAGACTCTTAGTTTTTGTGTGAATCATTTTATCTCGGCAGCCAATGAGTCGATTGATGACGATGGCTTTTTCTCCGTAGCTTTATCCGGAGGATCAACACCCAAAGCGATTTTTGAAGGGCTTGCTCTCGAAAAAAATCGCAGTCAAGTAGATTGGTCGCGAGTACTTGTTTTTTGGAGTGATGAGCGTTGTGTTCCACCTGAGGATCCAGATAGCAATTACCGGATGGCCATGGAGTCTGGCTTTGTTCACCTACCCATTCCCTTAGAAAATATCCATCGCATGAAAGCTGAAGAGGATCCTGAGGAATATGCGAAACATTATGAGAAGTTGATTGATGAAAAACTCTCCTCAAAACCTTTTGACCTTATCATGCTCGGCATGGGAAATGACGGTCATACAGCTTCACTATTCCCAAAAACTCACGGCCTACATTCGTCTGGTCGCCAAGTGATCGCCAATTATGTACCGCAAATGGATACATGGCGTATGACCATGACGTATGACTGTATCAATTCAGCCAAACGCACTGCCATATACGTTTTGGGTAAAGGTAAAGCAGAAACGGTAAAGAACGTCTTGGAGTCAGACTACAATCCAGACCTGTATCCCATCCAAACATCAAGACAATATGATAGCCTCAACTTCTGGGCGGACTCAACTGGTCATACCATTGCCGACTTGTGCTT
>JBCDHL010000285.1:0-3683 GCA_038750095.1 Chlamydiota bacterium | reverse complement strand
ACCAAAAATATTTATACCGAATTAACTTTCTTAAAAACTACGTTTTTTCTAGAATACTCTGGTTATCAACAGAATAAACAACATATTATTGGAGAATACTTTAAGATGACTGTAAGCTATTCTACTTATTCAAACTCATTTGCCACAACCATGCAGAAACTGGTTGCATCTTGTCGAGCATGTAATCCTGAGGGTACACGTTTGGTACACATATTTTATCAAGGCAAGAAAGTCTCTCTTTCTATTAGCCACTGTTCTGATGTAAAATGCGAGGAGAGTAAATTGTTTGATGAGTTGCTACCTCAAAGTAACTTTTATGATTGCCCTGATGGAAAAAAACGGTATCATATTATAAATTTGACTCTTTCCTTTCTTGATCCAGAGTCGTATGACCAAGGAGAGCTAAGCAAAATAGTCGACGATTTGCGAACAAATAATATAAACTGCTACGCCACCCTAGATAGACTAGGCTTGAACTGAATATTGTAGGCTTACAATTTTCAAAAAAGCAATTTGTTTGGATAGCGAATTGGACCTTTTCCAACCAAGCGCGCCCGATTACCCTTTGTCTAAGCTCTTGACAGGGACACATAGATGGACTATTAAAGGTTTTGGAGTGTTTCACAAATCACTCTCTTTATCATTTTGGTCAAAAGAGGATGTTATGACGGATAAACTGTTGATCAGAGACTTACCTATCAGTGGAAAACGTGTACTGATGCGCGTGGATTTTAACGTACCACTTAGTAAAGATTGTCATATCACGAACGATACCCGTATCTCTTCAGCTCTTCATTCTATCAAGTTCGTCCTCGAACAAGGTGGTTCTCTTATTTTAATGAGTCACCTTGGAAGGCCAAAAGGAAAAAAATCTTCAAACTTATCACTCAAACCTGTCGGAGAACTCCTCTCTAAAATGCTCGGGCAGGAAGTGATAATGGCACCGGACTGTGTCGGTGATGATGTGGCTAAATTAGCTAAAGCACTACAACCAGGAGAGGTAATGCTTCTCGAAAACTTACGGTTTCACAGTGCTGAAGAACACCCCGAAGAAGACCCCACTTTTGCAAAAAAACTTTCTGAGCTGGGTGAGCTTTATGTTGATGATGCCTTTGGCACAGCTCACAGAACCCATTCTTCTAATGTCGAAATTACTAAATATTTTTCTGGAAAATGTGCAGCAGGATTTTTATTAGAAAAAGAAATTCAATTTCTTGGTTCAGCGGTTCTTCATCCACAACGTCCCTTTTATGCGATTATTGGTGGAGCAAAAGTTTCATCTAAAATTAATGTGCTCCGGTCGTTATTGACTAAAGTCGATGGTTTATTTATCGGTGGAGGAATGGCCTATACCTTTTTCAAAGCCCAAGGAATCGATATTGGAGAATCTCTCCATGAAGATGACCTCGTATCTGAAGCACGAGCAGTATTAGAGGAGGCAAAAGGGTACAATGTCGATCTATATCTACCTATTGACAATGTTGTTGCTGATAGATTAGACGATAATGCAGCAATTCAGGTGGTGAAGACAAATGAAGGCATACCACAAGGAGAAATAGGTGTAGATATTGGCCCTTATACAATTGAGCTGTTTTCATCAAAACTTCAAGATGCAAAAACCGTGCTTTGGAACGGCCCTTTGGGAGTTTTTGAAATTGCCGAGTTTTCTAAAGGGACGAAGGCTGTCGCACGTACTCTGGCCAATCTCGATGCAGTGACAATAGTTGGTGGTGGGGACTCCACATCAGCGATCCATTACGTTGGGTATGCCGACAGGATCAGTCATATTTCTACAGGAGGGGGGGCCTCAATAGAGTACATCGAATATGGAAAGCTTCCAGGAATCGAAGCTTTAACAGATGCATCTGTAAAGGCTTAGATATCTACTTACAAAGCACCTTAAGTTCAATTTGCTAGCGCAACACTAATAACTTTATATAACCTTAATAATTTAATCCTATCATATCTCTTTTCAGAACCCTAATTCTAAGAGAGTATGATGAGAAAGTTAATATTTACGCTATTAACGATTACAACATTGAATGCAACTTATGCGCACCAGGTCGGCGATCAAATCCAGTCGGAAAATGAAACCTACACCCTAATCAAAGAAATGGGAGAAGGTGCTTTTGGAAAAGTTTTTGAGGCTACAGACTCTCAAAACCATCATTACGCTATCAAATGTTATAAGGCAAAATTAGAAACCAGTAGTAAGCTTTTCGATTTGTTAAATGATGTAGAAAGAGAATATCATCGAGGTCAGCTTTTTGATCATCCAAATATCATTAAATCTTATGACTTGTTTTCGGGAAATTTGGATTCAGAAGGGGAGCAACAATACTATTTGATCTTAGATTTCGTTGCCGGAAAAACTGTTTATACCACCAAAAAGCGTACGATCTCTTTTGATCAATCTCTTCTTGCAGCCGAGCATCTAGTTGAAGGATTAACTCATGCACTCAGAAGGGGATATCTACATCTAGATCTGCATTTGAATAATGTGATGCTAGACGATAAGTCTGATGCTGTGATCATCGATTTAGCTAGTTTTTTTTCCTGGAATGAACTCGTCAAATACGCAAATAAAGATTCAAATAGCAGTAAGAAAAAAGCCATCGCTGTTCATGCAGATCTCATTAGGGAAAAAAAACTGGATGCCTTTTTCAAGCAACACCCTAAAATTCTCAATGCGTTGAAAAAAGACACATCATTGCTATCAAAAAGCAAACCAGAAAATGATCAAAGAATTGAAGATACGAAACTCCTTTACCACCCCTATTATTTTGACAAAATTACCGAAGCTGTTGTCTCTATTATTGGTAAGTCGACACTAGAGAAAGAGGAAAAGCTAGCCATTAGGGCAGAAGTGAAAAAGTTGGCATGGAGCTTTAAGGAAGACAGTGAAGACGGCTTGAATACTTCGGAAACCATTGACCAAGCGATTGATGAGCTATTGGAAATATTAAATAACACTAATAATTAAGTGGATGGGAATTTTGTTGCTTCCGTTAAAAATTGAAGAAAATATTTTAAATTGCTAACATAAAGGTAGGTCGTTAAATAATCAATAACCCCTTAGGTTTCGCTATGTTATGGAATAAAATATGCCTAATGAGCCTAATGATCTTTGCATGTACTTTTACCTTGTTTGCAGGTGATGACCTGAAACACTACATGCTGAAAGATGATAATAACAATGCCCTTAAGGGCCTTGATGTGGTCTCTTTCTTTGAAGGAACCCCAGCCCAGGGAAGTCAGGATTTTCAAACGGAATATGCAGAAGTCAACTGGTCATTCGCTAACCAGGCAAATTTGGACAAATTCATCCAGTCACCCAGTGAATACCTCCCTAAATACCACGGTTATTGTGCCTGGGCCATCATGAACGATAGACTACGAGAGGGGATGATAGATTACTGGCATGTGTATGATGACGACTTATACTTCCTCTGTAGTGAGGAGGCAATGAAAAATTTTCAAGATGACCCCGAGGGTATTAGTGAAAAAGCAGATGAGAAGTGGCAAGAAATGCTACACCGATCGTGATTCAAAATTTTGAATTTTGGCTTTGATAAAGATTTAAATAAATTCCTCTATACTGAATGAAATTGGAAATTACTCTTGATAGTCAGAGATTTTTACTTCTGACGAAGTGTGGAGATCGCAGGTAACTTAGACAAGTT
>JBCDHL010000284.1:0-3684 GCA_038750095.1 Chlamydiota bacterium | reverse complement strand
TCTTCACCATAGTCATTTACGTCCGCAGGGTAGTTACTCATGACAGATTTGTAGCTGTTTTCCGGTCTACAAATTAACTGAGCAAGAGAAAACCCCTTTCCATTTAATTGTTTGAAAACTTTTGAGAGCCTCACCGTTTCCTGCTCAATCACCTCTTTTTTCTGGAGAAATTTTGCGTAGCGAACTTTATCAACCAGCCCTAGATCATGCCCATACTGCCTAAGACGAAGGTCTGCATTGTCCTGGCGTAAAAGGAGGCGATGCTCTGCACGACTTGTGAACATCCGATAAGGTTCGGTCAAGCCTTTTGTACACAAGTCGTCGATCATCACCCCAATATATGCTTCTGAGCGCCCTAGGATAAAAGGATCCTCTTCTCTGACCTTGCGTACAGCGTTGATTCCTGCCATCAAGCCCTGAGCTGCAGCCTCTTCATAACCGGTCGTTCCATTGATTTGTCCCGCCAAAAATAGTCCATCGACGCTTTTGGTTTCGAGTGTTGGATGAATCTGTCCACTTTCGACGTAATCGTATTCGATAGCGTAAGCTGGTCGCATGATTTCTGCATGTCGAAGAGCTGGAATGCTATGGATAAAGGCGTACTGAACATCAAGTGGTAAAGAGGAGGAAATACCATTCACATAGACCTCGCTGGTATGGAGACCTTCTGGCTCAAGAAATAGCTGGTGTCGATCTTTATCAGCAAAGCGCACAATTTTATCTTCTATAGAAGGGCAATACCTCGGCCCCACACCTTGAATGATTCCCGAATACATCGGAGAGCGATGGAGATTCTCTTGAATAATTTTTTTTGTTTCTAGAGTCGTGTAAGTGATGTGACAGGAGACCTGCTTCATACGTGGCACCTCTTCTCTATCAAATGAGAAGTAGATACCTTCTTCACCGGGCTGCTCTTCGGTGAGAGAATAATCGATAGAACGGCTATGTATTCGAGGAGGGGTCCCTGTTTTAAGCCTACCAAGTTTTAATCCCATTTTTTCAAGAGATGAAGACAACCCCATCGAAGGCTGATCTCCAGCTCTTCCTCCAGAGTAGTTTTTCTCTCCAATATGCAAGAGCCCCCGCATGAATGTTCCCGAGGATAAAATCAATGTTTTACAACTGTAAGAAATTCCTTCCTTCGTAACAACCCCAAGAATACTCTTTCCTTCGATTAAAATCTCCTCAATCGTACCCTGTTTGACCTCTAAATTTGCTGTCTGCTCCAAACGCTCTTTCATTTCAAATTGATAGGCGACCTTATCAGCTTGAGCCCTTGGTGCCCACACAGCAGGACCTTTCGTCGCGTTGAGCATCCGGTACTGAATACCTGTACGATCGATCACTTTTCCCATCTCTCCGCCAAGAGCATCAATTTCACGGACCATATGGCCTTTGCCTATCCCCCCAACGGCAGGATTGCAGCTCATTTTGGCAATTGTGTCAGGGTTCATGGTTAACAAGAGGGTACGAGCACCCATTCTCGCTGCAGCAAGAGATGCCTCACAACCGGCATGGCCCCCGCCCATTACAATCACATCATATTCAACAGGATAATTCCACATCTTCTAATTACTTTATTGATTAATAAAAAACGATTTTAAATTGAGAAAGGTAAAAAGTAAAGTAGAAAATGTTTATAACACTTGATCTTTTTTAAATGATAAAAAAGATTATTTTCGGTAAAGGGACAGTTTTTTAAAAGCAAATTAAAAGATTTGAACAAAAAAAGAGCTGCAAAAGAAAGCAGCTCAAAAAAAAATTTTCAACCTAAAAAATTTTACTTCTTAGTCTTGTGTCTATCGCGACGACTTCTCTTCTTGCGTTTATGCTTAGCGATTTTATAGCGACGCTTCTTCTTTACTGAAGACATTAGCGGTTCTCCATTTGCTATTGAAACATTAAATATAATAAACGGTTATTGTAAGCGGTGTCCAAAATAAAGTAAAGGAAAAACCAGTCTTAGTTTGAGAGCTTTATCTGGACTTACTATGAATTAGGTAGAGAGTCGAGTTTATGCCGGAGTGAAAGCGCTAAATGCAGCATCAGCCTCTTCATCGACAGGGGAATTGGGCCCTTGGTCATAGGAAAGCGGTGTGTAATTCTGAAATAGAGCAAATTCTTTTCTGTAGGTAAAGTTGACGCTTCCAACAGGTCCATGTCTATTTTTTCCAACAATAAGCTCAGCCATCCCCGGCTTATCATTCGGATCGTAATACTCCCGACGCAATAAAAACATGACGATATCACTATCCTGTTCGATACTTCCACTCTCCCTCAAATCACTCATCATCGGACGATGCCCTTGCCTCTCTTCAACCTTACGAGAGAGCTGCGAAAGGCAGAGGATAGGAATATCGAGCTCCCGAGCCAAGTTTTTTAACATTCTAGAGATTTCTGAAATTTCTATTTGACGACTCTCGTTGGAACGCCCACTTCCCGACCCAGAAATCAACTGAAGGTAGTCTATCACTAAAAAGCCAATACCGTGACTCTCTTTCATACGTCTTGCACGAGCTCTAAGGTCGGTGATCTTTAAACCTGGCTGGTCATCAATAATCATGGTATGCTTCTGCATTTCATTTACTGCAGCAACAATTCGTTGATACTCAACACCGTTGATAGCTCCTGTCTTAATTTTGTCTGATTCGACCTCTGACTCAGAACAAATGACCCTATGAACGAGCTGCTCTGCTCCCATTTCCAAAGAAAACACACCCACCGGAATATTATTTTTGAAACAGACATTTTGAGCGATATTAAGAGCTAGAGCTGTTTTACCCATCGCAGGACGCGCAGCGAGAATCATCAAGTTTGAATTATTCAAGCCGTTAAGCATTTTATCCATATCATTATAGTGTGAGCGAATACCAGAAATTCCAGCCTCTTCAGGCCCTTTCAACAGGTACTCTTCCTGCCTCTCTTGAAGCTCTTCAAGATACCCTTTTTGAGACTCAGCCTTCACTCCATTTAAAATCTCTGATACCAGTTTTCCGCTTTCTTGATTTGCTTTTTGGCTGATTTTGAAAAAGAGCTGTTGTGCTTCATCCAAAGCCTCATAGACATCCTGCGGCTCTTCTAAGGCACGCTTCTCAACAACCTGTGAAGAGTTAATCATGTTCCGCAACATCGACTTATCACTCACTAACCTACAGTACTCTTCGATATGAGCTGAAGTTCCTGCATACTGAGCAAGTGTTGTAATGTATCCAGCACCTCCCACAGCATCTAACTTTTCCATCCGTTTGAGCTCTTCACAAATCAAGTGAACGTCAGCAGGTTTGTCTTGTTTGAAAGCGGTCTTTAATATCTGAAAAATAATCTTATGTTCAGTGTAGTAAAAGTCTGTATCATCAAGAGAGTCCGCTCCGACATTAAGGGCGTTGATGCTTGTCAACATACAACCGATCACCATCATTTCGGACTCTTTTGAGTTAGGAGCTATTTTGACTTTAATATCTTTTTTTTCTTCAGACATAGGGCTATAATTGCTTTTTTTGGTAATCATTATGCACAGAATACCGGGTTCTCAAAATAACTTCCACTTCTGATCACTTTTTCTGTTAATATTTATAGTAATTTTTTAAAAAATGATCAAAAATTAATAAAAGTTACAAAAATAAAATGAGAAATTTAAAACCTCTTTAGTGTAGCTAATTATGTTTCAGTTTCCTTCCATCTTTT
>JBCDHL010000283.1:0-3700 GCA_038750095.1 Chlamydiota bacterium | reverse complement strand
TCAACGCTTCGGCACTTTCGCTAGGTTTCATACCTATGAGCAAGTCAATCAACCAAGTGCCCATTTTTCCTTTTACCACCTCTAAGCGAGTATCTTGGCAGATAAATGTGCCTTCATCATCGAGGTTTTCGATATCGACATCAACGAAGTCACCCTCTTTCACGGGACGATCTTCAACGTTTTCCCATTCGGCAAATTGGTAACGAATATCTTCAATGATCTGTTCGATTTTCTTTTCTGTCACAGGCTCTGCTTCTACAGTCTCAATATTGAGGGTTGCTACATCAATCTCAGGAACGTCAGGCATCGC
Source organism: Chlamydiota bacterium (assembly GCA_038750095.1). Lineage (GTDB taxonomy): Bacteria > Chlamydiota > Chlamydiia > Chlamydiales > Criblamydiaceae > JAJFMC01. The sequence goes on along the minus strand of JBCDHL010000283.1, from coordinate 3,390 downwards.
CTCGAATTTCACAGTCACTTTAGCACCCTCATCTAGGGAGCAATCTTTAATGTCAGCATTTTTAACGCTTTCACGTGTAAATGGAACGACATCTGTTAGTTTCATTGCTTCTTGAAAAGCTTTATGAAGAAGAGCTTCTTTCCACTCCTTTTCGACATGCTGCGCGTAATGCTTCATGATCAGTTCATTTGGGGCACGCCCTTTTCTGAAGCCTGGAAGGGAGACCTGTTTATTGACCCCTTTCAATGCGGTGACATGTTCTTTTTTAGTAGCCTCAGGACTGACGGTAATTGTGAATGTAATTTGACAACCAGGCTCTTTATCGACCTGAACTGTATAGTGATCATTTTTGTGTTCTGTTGTTTTTGTACTCAAAAGAACCTCGTAAATATTAAATTTAAATAATGTTTCTTAAGGGTTAATGGTTAGATGATAACATAGGAAGAAAATTATTGTCTAAAAGAAAGCTATGAGAGCGTTCTCAAAATTAATGCAATGGATTTTTTTACCGCAGAAAACGCCGAGACCACAGAAAAAAGAGAGAATGATGTTCTAAGCCATTGGGCTTGATTTGCCAGAATTTGAACAAATTTGATTGGGAGGCTATAGCGGGTGATGAGATTCGAACTCACGACATTCACGTTGGCAACGTGACGCTCTACCACTGAGCTACACCCGCGCAGATTCATAGATAGCGGGTGATGAGATTCGAACTCACGACATTCACGTTGGCAACGTGACGCTCTACCACTGAGCTACACCCGCAGATCTTCATAAGGTAGGAAGTATAATAACACTGCTTTTTTTGAGCAAGAACAAATCACCTCCATAACCTTATCTCATGGACGATCCACTCCTCCAGGGTGCCATGGACCACACTTCACTAAACGCTTAGCTGTCTTGAGACAACCTTTGACAACACCATATTTATCAATAGCTTGAATAGCGTATTCAGAACAGGAAGGTTCAAATCGGCAAACCTTACCAAAATAGGGAGCAATACATAGCTGATAGATTCTAATCATTTTTTTAGCTAACCATTTCATTCAGATCACCTTTATCACATCATGAAGCAGCAAGATCAAAACCTCGAGCACGATCAACAAAATAATCGCCCACTCCAATCTACTTGAGTGCTGGTCACTCAACTCCTGTCCTAGCATCTCAAATAAATCGTGAAGGACGCCTAGCTTTTGATTGAGCGCCAAAGTTCTGGGGTGCAAATCAAGTTCGCAGGACATCTTTTCATAGAGAGGTTCATAATCAGAGTTTTCCCAAAAGAACTCGGGAATATCAAGCTCTCCCAAGTGAAGATTAATTGAAGTACGATCGAGAAATAACTGCCCCATCTTTCGCCGTATCTGGTAGCGCGATAGAGGGATTTTTCCATGTTTAGCCAATCTATGTGGCAAATGCTTATTATCTTCAAAAGTTTTTTGAATGATCCCTTCAAACGCACTGAGCTTAGCAGAATTCGCCAACCCATGAGAAAAAGCCAGTTTAATATTCACCGTTTCATCTGACAGTGTGATCATTTCATCATCAAACGAAGCAACACCCCCATACTGATAAATATAACTTTCATGCTCGATAACTTCTATTGGATCGGTCTCAAAAGGCTTGATATCAACAACGATACCATCCAGAGCTTTTTTCGGCAAATTCCATGCTACAAACGTCCCATAAGGAAAAAAAAAGAGGTCGGCTTGAAAAGCTTCTTGATGGTAGGCAACATGAATAACATCGTCAATAATTTCTGTTTCGTTGTACCCACGAAAGAGATCATATATTAATTTGGTATCATAAGATAAGGCTGTGCAGTAGACACCACAGTCCATAAATAGATTCGCTTTGTTATAAGTGCGAAAGGGGGGACTCGAACCCCCACGAGGAAAGCCTCACTACCCCCTCAAGGTAGCGCGTCTACCAATTCCGCCACTTTCGCTTGCGGTTTAAGGCGATAATATAGCACAAGCAGTTTAATCTGAGCAAGCATTAGTTGAGTACTAAGACTGAAACTGTATTTTTTTATAAAGAGCCTCAACCTTCCTAACAAACAGCTCGTTTACAGGTGCTTCAACAATCGATGAGAGTTGACGACTATACATGAGGAGATAAAGAATTTGCTGCTCTTCGCCAGAAAAAGAGAGCGTTTTATCAGGGGCGTGCCGGCTACAAAAAAATCCGCAGTCACAAGCACTGAAGGCATCAAGTTGTTCCTGACACTCCATACAGTGCAAAGGCAAGGTAAACACCCCCTCATGACGCAGGAGTTTCAAAATGAAACTACTGACGATAGGCGGGGAACCTTCGCTTTTAGTTAACTGGTCGAGATAACACTTGAATAAATCGAAAAGCAGTGGAACCCCTTTTCCTGGCATAAGCGTCGCATGTAAAACGCTGGCCATTTTACAAGCGTCATTTAGGCGATCGATATCTTTCCTAAGATCGAGGTTGTGGGAAATGGGAGAGATTTCGCGACAAATCGGCAACGCTTTTTCTGGATTTTCAAAAACAAATTCCGCATGAGTCAGTGGTGAGCATGGGAGAACCCCTCTCGTCTTTGGGTGATTGGCCCTTTTTGCCATCAACGCACACATTCCCTCCTTCTTTGTAAATACGTGTAGAAGTTTATCGTATTCTTGGTAATCGATCGCTTTAACAATTATCCCTTCAAGCCTATGTAGAGGTCGAGTTCTTTTTCGAGCAGTATTCACAAATGCGTTTCCCTTGGAAAATAGTTCTTTATCAATATTATACAATCTGGCATAAAAGGTGTCATCTAATGAAATAATGCACCGATAGCTCAATTGGATAGAGTACCCGGCTTCGAACCGGGTGGTTAGAGGTTCGAGCCCTCTTCGGTGCGATAGTATTTTACGAGATGAGGTTTATGTTATGAGCAACAAATCTAAGGCGGCGGCGTTTGCTGGTGAGGGGTATGAGATTCATGTTACGGGGCGCAATGTGCTTGTGACGGAGGCGATGAAAACGTATGCTGTGGAGAAGGTGGGAAAGATTGAGAGGTTTAGTGATCGTATCATTGATGTTGTGGTGACGATGGATATCCAGAAGGTGGATCACTGTGTTGATCTCAAGATGAAGGTGGGCAATTTTCATGTGAAGAGTCATGCTAGGACTGAGGACATGTATGCGTCGATTGATCAGGCGGTGAAGAAGATAGAGCGGCAGCTTGTACGGTATAAGGGGCGGATGCAGGATCATCATGCGCGTCCGTTGGAGAGTGTTGACATGGAGGTCAATGTTTTGCGTGCTCCGTCGGATATGGAGTTGGATGAGATCAATGATGCGATTGAGGATGAGACGATACAGACGCGGGAGAGGGAGTTTGGGATTCATGAGGTGGTGACGCAGACCTCTTTGCCGTTG
>JBCDHL010000282.1:0-3701 GCA_038750095.1 Chlamydiota bacterium | reverse complement strand
TAAAAAGTGTTGTTAATCATCTCTTTTCTTATAGTGGGGATATCGTCCTTCATTTTGATGAGTTTTGTTTGTATTGAATCTTGAGTTTAATGGACATAGTTTTTGGTAAGGTTTTTTTAGATTTAAGGAAGTTTCCCGTAAACGCGGGATTTGTTTTCTGTATGAAGCCGTGACAAGGTGCGCATCACCATAAAACCGCTGGCTTTATTTGCAAAGTGGTCAGTGGCGATGTCTTCGATGTTATGAGCTTCGTCGAGGATCACTTTATCGTAGTCGGGTAGTAAACCGGTTCCCTTTTCTGATCCTTTTCTGTAGGATAAATCGGCAAACAGAAGGCTGTGGTTAGATATGAGCAGGTTGGCATCTCTCGCGCGATTTCTAGCTTTAAAGAAATGACACTTTTTGTAATAGGAACATTTTTCTCGAGTACAGGTGTCACTTTCTGCACATGCCTTTTCCCATGTTTGTGGCTTAGGTTTGAACGAGAGGTCTGCTTTAGAGCCATCTTGAGTTTGTTCAGCCCACTTTTCAATTTCAAGAAGCTCTTCTTGTTCCTCGTCAGGGAAAAGCGACATTTCTTGGCGCGCTTCATGAAGCTTTCTCAAACAGACGTAATTACTCATTCCTTTGACGAGAACCGCTCTAATATCTACATTCAGGGCCTCAGCTAAAAGAGGGATGTCTTTATGTAGAAGCTGTTCTTGCAGAGTGATTGTATTTGTAGAGATGAGCGTTCGCTCTTTGCACTGGAGGGACCAGAAAATAGCAGGTATCAAGTAAGCAATACTCTTCCCTGTTCCTGTTCCTGCTTCTATGAGGGCGACTTTATTATCGTTGTAAGCCTCGATGATGTCATGCATCATCTCTTGCTGCTCTTTCCTCGATTCGAAGTTTGGAATAAATTTAGCTAATGGGCCGTCCTTAGAAATCAGGGAAACAGCTTTTTCTACATCGAGGTCCTCAGATTCTATGACGGTCATGGCCACCTGCGGAGGTCAAGGATAAATGGTGTGTTACATTAGCTCGCGCTCTTCTCTCTCTTCGAGGAATGCCTTGAGTAATTTTGCCCTGGTTGGGTGGCGCATCTTGCGTAGAGCTTTTGCTTCAATCTGACGAATTCGTTCACGCGTTACATTGAACTCAACACCAACCTCTTCCAAAGTTTTTGGTTTTCCGTCAAGAAGACCAAAACGTTGAATAAGAACTTTTTTCTCTCGATCGGTAAGTGTTTCGAGGACTTCGTTGATTTTGTCCTTGAGGATAGAGTATCCCGTTACATCAGCAGGAGAGTCTGCTCCGGTATCTTCCAAAAAGTCTCCAAACTGGCTTTCACCCCCATCACCAACTTCTGCTTGCAATGAGATTGGATGCTGCGCAATTTTATAAATTTCACGGACTCGTTCAGGAGTAATTCCTAATTCATTGGCAAGTTCTTCCGGTGTGGGCTCGCGTCCCGTTTCCATCATGAGCTTCTTGGCACCGCGCAGCACCTTGTTGATTGTTTCTATCATGTGAACAGGTATACGGATGGTTCTCGCTTGGTCAGCAATCGCACGGGTAACAGCTTGCCGGATCCACCAGGTTGCGTAGGTAGAAAATTTGTACCCACGTCGGTACTCAAATTTTTCAACAGCTTTCATGAGACCCATGTTTCCTTCCTGTATCAGATCGAGGAAGGATAAGCCTCTATTCGTATATTTTTTAGCGATGGATATCACGAGTCGAAGGTTAGACTCTACCATTTCACGCTTAGCTTCTTGGCTTTTGTCCATCCAGCGCTGTAGCATTCTTACATCTTTTTTGAACTCGTCGATGGTTCTTCCTGCAGCTAGTTCTTTCTTGCGAAGCTTACGCTGGGCTGCATGGAGTTTTTGTGCGGCGAACTTGTTACGTTCTGCTCTGGGTTTTAGTTCGTTGATTTCACGTTCAAGTTCCAAAAAGCGGTCATAAGAATTCATGATGACTTCGCCAAAATCTTCAATGATATTTGGACGCAAGTGGAGCTGTCGTAAGTATGCCTGGGTCCTTATACGGCACTTCTCTATTTCTTCTTGAGTTTTGACGTATTCGTTCTTCTTCAGTTTAGTATTATAAAGGCGATGAAGAAGTTCTGCCAGTGTGTCATCTTCTTTTTTAAGGAGTTCTTTCAGTTTGGGCAAAAGCCTAAAAAATTCAGTTTTGTTGCTGACTTCCTTTTCAGCGATACACTTATCAAAACGCTCTTTTGTAGAAATTAAATAGCTCGATATAGCAATGGACTCGTAATTAGAATAACGAAATCGCATGATGATACGCTCAATTTGCAATTGAGCTTTTTCTATACGTTTCGAAATTTCTACCTCTTCCTCACGAGTCAATAGAGGAACGGAGCCCATCTCTTTCAAGTACATCCTGACCGGATCATCAGGAGAGCCTTCTACTCTCTTGGGTAGGCCTTCTAGCTCCTTAGCTTCTTTTTTACGCTCTTTCTGGCGATCTACCTCTGATTGATTGAGGATCTGAATATCCATCCCACTCAGGAAAATTAAGACCTGATCGATTTGATCCGCTGAGTCAAATGACATAGGTAGGATTTCGTTAATTTCCTCATAGGTAATGTAACCTTGGTCTTTGGCTACAGAGACCAATTCGTCAACTTTTTGTTGATGCTGAGGAGAGAAAGTATTGTTTACATTAGATTTTGTCATATACCCTTATGGTGTGAACTAAACGTTAAAAGAGGGAACACAGTAAGGAAAGTGTCTAATAACAAGCGGGTTTTTGTCAAGCTTATACCCAAACAAATTGAAATTCTTAAAATTATACATCACGAACTGATTACTTTTTAATCTAAAACGGATTTTCTCTCAAGAGATATTCTTGCAATTTGTCAGATTTTTTTTTAGTCTGAATCTCCATGATAAATCAGGAGTTAGATTTTCTTATGCAACTTGTTGCCTATAGTGAAGATGGGGCTTTGATCTTTGCTGATCAAGCAATTAAAGGAGTGAATTATCATTGTATAGAGTGTAAAGGAGTTGTTCATCGGAGGGGCGGTTTCCACAGGCGTGACCATTTTTATCATCTGGCGGGAACGAGTCACTGTCAGCAAAGTGCAAAAAGTATGCGTCACTTGCAGGTTCAATGTGCGATCCAACAAGCCCTCCCACTTGGTGAAGCTATCATGGAAAAAAAAATTCCAGAGATACAGCGGATCGCTGATGTTTTTTGGGAAAGGGAGAGCATTGTTTTTGAGGTGCAATGCTCTTACATGAGTAAAGAAGAACTTTTGGGAAGAAACCAAGATTATAGCAGTCAAGGCTATGAGGTTGTATGGATCTTTCATGATCAAAAATATAACAGGCTGAGATTAAGTGCAGTTGAAGCTGCTCAAATGGGATCAACATTCTATTATACTAATATCGATTCGAATGGAGATGGAATGATCTATGACCAACTTTTTAATATCGATAAAGGGTTAAGAGTTAAAAGATCTGCTAGACTTGAGGTCGACCTGTCAGAACCTAAAAGAAATGGGGGCGAGGGAAAATTTGATAAGCGAAAATTGTACTTTGCTGGAGATTGCTACGATCGCTTTCTTAAAGGTGAAATTGGAGAGAATGAATATCAATTTTATGTTGAAGAAGTGAAGCAAGTGATGATGCGTAAAGGTGCCTTTTATTATCTGAGTTGTTTATTGGATCTCATAAGCAGTTACTACC
>JBCDHL010000281.1:0-3715 GCA_038750095.1 Chlamydiota bacterium | reverse complement strand
TACATGCCGAATTTAGTTGGGTATAGATGGCACAAGCTTTAGTTCTTCTTGGTTAAATAAGTAGAGTCCCGAAAATACAATTACTGCAGAAAAATAAAACTCAATATTAATTGTTTCACTTAAAAAGACCCACCCAAAAATTGCAGTAAACATAGGAGTAGTAAACCCTGCGAATGAAAGAAATGTTGCCGAGTATTTTTTAAGCAAGTAACCATACAAATTATAACAAACAAAGTTTGAAACTACAATTAATGCAATCCAACATTCGACAAAACCGAAAAAATTTGTTACCGGTATAGGACTCCAAGTTTCTGTGAACCCAGAATGGATCAGTGCGAATAATCCACCAATCATCATACTAACACCATTTATAAAAAGAGGGCTATGTTGCCCATTTTTCAAAATATGTTTTAAGAGAATCCAACCGTATACACTGCTTATGCATGCCAAAAGAACGGCTATCTCCGCCCATGAGAAAAACAAAATTCTTCCCGAAAGGTCCTCTCCTCCCTCGTGAGCAAATAAAATCGGCAAAAATCCGAGACAACCAATGATTAAACCGAGCCACTTCTTTTTTGTCATTGTTTCAGAAAAGACAAAATAAGATATCAAAGCTGAGGCAAAAGGAGACAAACTGTAAATAAAGCAAGTCTTGAAAGAGGGGAGGTACTGGAGGCCCCAAAACTCGAAAGTATTAGTCAGGTAGATATTAAAGGTTGCAAGTTTAAGGATAGGCCATAAGTCTTGCTTTCTTAAAGAGATTTTTTGAGGGTTTTTAAAGTATTCGTAGGTGAATAAAATAATACCAGCGAATAACATACGCGTACCAACCAAAAAAAAGGGTTGCGAGAATTCTAAGGCCGTTTTACCGACGGTAAACACGCTGGCAAATAATGCAAAAAGTAAGAAAATTAAAATCATGATTTTTTCTGTCTACTCTCTCAGTCTTCCGATTATTAAAACATTATATTTGTTTTTAGATTAAAAATAAAGTGTGAATCACGATCGACACAAATCTGGCTGTGCCGATACAAGCACGCGCCTATGACCAGAGGAAAAAGGCAAAGAATAGACATTATCTAATGAGTGCCAACAATACCCAGGAGGAGTGAATTTTTCGCAAGCCTTAAGAAGGACCGGATACAAATGCACGCGATACCGTGTGAAAATATGTAATTCTCTTTCGAGTGTTTTTACCACGAGCGTATTTAAAGATAATATTTGATGAACATCATAGGTAATACAATTCTCTGTTGAATGTTCAAAATAGGGAAACTCATACAACCCCTCCATAACTTCCCCTTTGGCTCCCTGTTGAAGCAAGATTGATTGATCATTAAGGATAACGGCAACCGATCTATGTAAAGTGGTGTACTGAACATTTTTTGTTTTCACAGGATATTTTTCTACTTCACCATGGAGATTTGCGTAGCATTGAGTGTTCATCGGACAATCCCTACAGAAAGCTTTCTTTTTACAAACCGTAGCACCCAACTCAATGAGAGCCTCACTGATCACCCAAGGTTCATAGTCAGGCAAAAGGTCGAAAACTTTTTGCTGCAACATTTTTTGATGCTTTGCCTTTGCCATATCATCGCTGATGCCCAGTAGGCGAGTAATAACTCGAATCACATTCCCATCGACGGCAGGAGATTTTTTATGAAAAGCGAAGCTTTGAATAGCACCGATCGTATAAGGCCCAATACCCTTGATGGATTGTAGGTCCTCTGTTTTAGAAGGAAAAACTCCTCCAAAGTGATTGATAATTTTTTTTGCCCCCTCGTGTAGATTACGAGCTCGAGAATAGTAACCCAATCCCTCCCATAATTTGATCACCTCTTCAAGGGGGGCATCTGCTAAGTCTTTTATGGTAGGAAAACGTTCCATCCAACGAAGGAAGTAGGGAATAACAACTGAAGCTTGCGTTTGCTGCAGCATAATTTCAGAAACCCACACTCTGTAAGGTGTATGCTCCTCTCTCCAAGGTAAATCGCGTTGATTTGTTAAGAACCAGTCTCTAAGAGCTTGTAAATCCATCATTCATCTCCTTATGCTACAAAATTGTACATTTCAAGAAGAGATGGATCAATAACAGAATTTATTTCACAATAGACAACAGATTTATGAAACCGAAGAGGAACAAATGAATAGCGTTAGCCGACTAAAGACACTACTGATTACTTTTTTCATGATCACTTTATCGAAACATCTTTACGCCACAGAAAAACCAAATATCTTAGTCATCTGGGGCGATGATATTGGTTTAACCAATATCAGCGCATACAGTATGGGAATGATGGGGTACCACACACCAAATATTGACCGGATAGCTCATGAAGGGATGATCTTCACTGACTACTATGGAGAGCAAAGTTGTACTGCTGGTCGAGCTGCTTTCATCACAGGCCAAAGTGGCTTACGAACAGGTTTGCTAAAGGTAGGTTTGCCTGGATCCGATATAGGTCTACAAGATGAAGACCCTACACTGGCACAGTTACTACAAAACATGGGATTTGTGACAGGTCAATTTGGAAAAAATCACCTTGGAGATCTAGACAAATATTTACCCACAAACCATGGGTTCGACGAATTTTACGGCAATCTTTATCACCTGAATGCTGAAGAAGAAGTAGAAAATGAAGACTACCCATTAGACCCAGAATTCAAAAAACGATGGGGTCCTCGAGGAGTCCTTCATAGCTTTGCTAATGGAGAAATTAAAGATACTGGACCTCTAACAACAAAACGAATGGAGACGATTGACGAAGAGTTTTTGGTCATGGCTAAACGGTTCATCAAAGCTGCAGCAGCCGATAAAACTCCCTTTTTTGTCTGGTTCAATACAACCCGCATGCACTATTACACACACATTAAACCAGAAGTAAAAGGAATATCTGGTCAAGGTTTCTATAACGATGCCATGGTTGAACATGATGGACATGTTGGTGAATTATTAATACTCCTTGAAGAACTCGGAATAGCAGACAACACAATCGTCATTTACTCAACTGATAATGGACCACACCTTAATGAATGGCCAGATGCAGGAATATCTCCTTTCAGAGGTGAGAAAAATACTAATTGGGAGGGAGGATATCGAGTTCCTGCTATGGTAAGGTGGCCTGGAAAAATTCCCGCAAGAACCATTTCAAATGATATCATGTCTCACCTCGATTGGATGCCTACCCTCCTTGCTGCTGCAGGGGATGATAAAATTATTGATAAACTCAAAAATGGAATGGAAGTTGGTAGCAAAAGTTTTAAAGTGCATCTAGACGGTTACAACTTTTTGCCCTATCTAACAGGAAAAGAACGAAAAGGACCCCGGCATGAATTCTTTTATATTAGTGATGATGGTCTTTTAACAGGACTTCGAATGGATGATTGGAAAATTGTATTTGCCGAACAACGCGCTAGTGGTCTCTCAGTGTGGCAGGAACCTCATGTAGTTCTAAGAGCTCCTAACCTCTACAACTTACGGAGAGACCCATATGAACGTGCAGGAACGGACTCAAATACATATAAGCATTGGCTTTTAAGGCGAGGCTTTCTATTTCCTCCGGCTGTTAGTTGTGTGGGCACTTTTTTCGAAACCTTTCATGAGTTTCCAATGCGACAGAAACCAGCCTCTTTCAATTTAGATAAAGTGATGAAAAAACTAAGCGGACCTAGTCAATCTCAATAATCGTGATTTAGATAATTTTTTCCTTTAAGT
>JBCDHL010000280.1:0-3718 GCA_038750095.1 Chlamydiota bacterium | reverse complement strand
TTTTTTATATTTTAAATTAAAATAGATTACAACATAAACAAACAACTTTTGTAAAGGGTAAATTAAAAAAATGTTAGAGCAAAAGGTTGATTCTGGATCGATCGGGTTGTATTCTTTACATAATTAGAATTATTCCTATATATCATACAGATATGGAAAGTCACACGATCACACTATCTCTTGGGATAATCATAGCATCAGGCATTGGATGTCAATGGATTAGCTCCTTAACGCGTAGTCCCTCCATCCTACTGCTTCTTCTTGCTGGTATCCTACTTGGGCCGGCGACGGGAATTATTAACCCAAATATGGTTTTCGGCAACCTCCTAGGGCCGATCACCTCACTATCTGTTGCAGTGATTCTTTTCGAGGGTGGAATGAGCCTTCGGATGAAGGAAGTACAGAAATATGGAATGATCGTCAACAGTCTCGTTACAATAGGAGCAACTGCCTGCGCCCTATCTACATTTGTTCTGCTTTATTATGTGATTAAGTTCTCATTCGAGTTTTCTTTACTACAAAGTGCAATCTTGGTCATCACGGGACCGACAGTTGTCACGCCCATGCTCAACCAATTACATGTCAAACCGCGGGTTCGGTCCATTCTAAAATGGGAGGGGATCATCATCGACCCAATCGGAGCCATCGCTGCGGTTGTCATTTTCGAGGCACTACTAGGTATTCCCGGCCATGCAACCATCGAGGTGATCCTATTTGCTGTGGTCAATTCGATTACATTCGGGGTCTTATTTGGAGTCATCGGAGCCTTTATCATTATTTTTTCTATACGAAAATTCTTAATCCCTGACAGCATCCATAGCCCTGTGACATTGATGATGCTCCTTGTTGTCTATACAGCATCAGACGTCATCCACATAGACTCTGGTCTTATTTCCGTGACCGTTATGGGTTTTATTTTAGGCAATCAACAAAAAGTGGAAGTGCATCGTATCATCAACTTCAAAGAGAATTTGTCTACCATCCTCATCTCTTTTTTGTTCATCAGCCTTGCAGGCACCATCGAAACGAGCCTACTCATCGAAGCTTTAGATGAAACACTCGTACTTCTTCTATTCTTAATTTTTATCGCCCGCCCCCTTACTGTTATTTGCTCAGGAGCATTCTGGAAACTGAAGCTAAATGAGGCTCTTTTCATGTGCTGTATCGCCCCTAGAGGGATTGTAACGGCTGCTATGGCTTCACTTTTTGGACTAGAACTTGCTAGATCAGGCTACTCAGAGACGATGTACCTTACGCCAATCACCTTTGGCATTATCATTGGAACGGTGATTTTTTACAGCTTTTTCACCCCGCTCGCTGCTCACTATCTAGGAGTAACTTCGTCTTCAGAGAAAAAAATCATTATTATCGGAGCAAATGAACTTGCGAGAGCGATTGGAAGAGTCCTTGTGAAAGAAGAATTCGAGGTACAGCTCATCGACCCCAACTACTGGAAAGTTGCTGAATCGAGACAATACACCCTCCCCGTTTTTCGAGGCACATTTTTAGAGTACGAAAAACAATTCCCCGAGAATATTGAGGCGACAGATCTTGTTCTTGCATTAACAGAAAATAACGATATCAATAGCTTAGCAATGATTCATCTCCGAAGGCATCTTGAAGAATCGAAACTGTATCAACTTTCTGCATGCACAGATAAAATTCAAGAATCTCTGATGGGACAACATCTGTTTGGTGAAAAAAATGATTTTGCTTCCTTATTAGCACTTGTCAGAGAGGGATATGAAGTTAAGTGCACGAAACTTTCAACCAATTTCTCTTATGAAGATTGGAAAGAAAAGCACCTTGGTCAGGGTATCCTTCTTTTCCAAATCAATAAAAATGGGCTTCTTATCCCACAAACATTGGAGAACCCTTTAACACCCAAAACTTCGGGTAAAATCATCTATTTATGTAATGATTAAACTCGACTTCGTCCAGAAAAAAAGGTTACGATTCTTGCTCTTCTTGCTGCTGGTCAGAATGTTGATGCTGTTCTTGACGGCTATCACTTCCATGACGGTCGTTATATCCCTTAAAGACATGCTGAGGCTGCTCAATTTCCGTATTGGCAGTCACGATATGAACGTTATAACCTTTCTGCTGCAACCCTGACTGTAATCGATCGAGATTCGATTGCATAGAGATAAGTTCATGAGCCTCTTGAGAGAGGTTTTCGAATTTGATATTAAACTCCTTCTTTGCTGTGTCAAACTCGGTGATTGTCACCTGTGACCCAGCAAACATCGGAGGATGCTTCAGTGTGAGTGTCGTTTCTGTTCGACCATCTACCTTTAAAATATTGACTTCGTCAACGATTTGCTGGACAAGCTCTTCGATAAGGCTTACCGTTTTCGCTGAAATTTTTGGCTTAATTCCATCAGTCGCAGGCTGAATCGATGCGATTGATGGACTTTTTGCTGTTGGAGTGATAAATGATGTATCTTCGTGCATGACAATCAGCTTATCATCTTTAGCGGGTTTTAGAGGGGAAAGGTCTAGTTCACTATATGCGCTTTCTGTATTTTCTTCAAAAGCTCCCACCAATAAATCACTCTCAACCTCAATTTCCTCATCTAATTCTATTTCTATTTCTATTTGGGGTAACGAAACAGGTTGATTCTTTCTTTTCAATTCCATGTTTCCATACAGGTCAAAAGGGGAAGTATTCGCATCTTCATCACAACAATCAATTTCTGGGTTACTCTTGTTAAGATGAGTAGGCTATTTACTCTGTTGGCTACCGGGGCGCTTTCGTTCAACTGAGTTCTTTCTTGAGCCTGTCTTTTCACTTACCTCCTTCCAACGGGAGGAGACCCTCGAAGAATCACGGCTTGAAGTTCTTGTCGTGCCTTGCGATGATGTAGAAGAACTGCCGTTTTGATTAAAAAAAACTTTTTCCATTTTAATGTAACCCCATGTCTTGTCAAATAGGTATGATTATAGTTTTAATTTGTTAAGTTAGAATAAAGAATTATAATGGTATTTGGATTCTTCTACCACTAAATTTTTCTATCTTCAACATATACTCCTTCCGTTTCTAAGAGACCTAAACCGGAGCTAAAACTTCTTTGAGCGAGTCAGGTACGACTTTAGCGACGCAGGGAAAAGACACCGTCTTTTCTACTGAGTTACAGAAAGTAGATGGCCTGCTCAAAGAAGTTTTAGCTCCGGTTTGGCATAGCAATCGAGGTCTCAGCTATATTTTCTATGAAGCTCATCTGGAGTTATCACTTTTTCAAATTGTAGCTCAGGCACTCTCATGTACCTACCACTCATTCTGGGTTTTGCCTCAAGCAGTGCACTAGCACGACCATTAAAATGCCCCTTGACATAACCTTTTTCATAGCAATATTCAATATATTTTTTTATATCAATATCTGAGTAAACAATCTTCAAACTCTGATTAGATTGAGTTCGATACCATTCACCTATTTTAGTCCCGTCTTGTGCTAAATTTCTGATAGTTGAGCGATCAGAAACTTTTCCTTCAACAAGATAGCCTTCAGGGCCAATTTTTTCCTTGATCACCTCTTCTACTTTTTGAAACGTCGTCAGTGGCGAATAATCGACCTTCAAAGTGATTCCTCTACACATTATTCCAGAATAAAGGCTTGTGGGAATTACTGGAATCGTCACTTGTATATATAATGTATCGATTAACGGATTAACAAACTCGATTTTGGAAAACGAGTGACGCTGATTATACCTTTTGACC
>JBCDHL010000279.1:0-3728 GCA_038750095.1 Chlamydiota bacterium | reverse complement strand
GGCAGCTATCACAACAAAAGGATCTGTCTTCGTTAAAGATGCAAAGCATATCGATATGATCACCTTTTTGAATAAAATTCGCGAGATAGGTGGGGGATATCAGATAAAACGTGATGGAATAGAGTTTTATTATGATGGCCCACTACAGGGCGGTTTGCACCTCGAAACAGATGTTCATCCAGGCTTCATGACAGACTGGCAACAACCGTTTGTTGTCATGTTGACACAAGCCACAGGTACGTCAGTCGTGCATGAAACAGTTTATGAAAATCGTTTTGGTTATACCGAAATGATGAAAGAAATGGGTGCTGATATCACACTTTTTCGACAGTGCCTTGGCGGAAAAAGTTGTCGATTTGCCTCTCAAAGCTTTTCTCATAGCCTTATCGTAAGGGGACCTACAAAATTGGTTGCAAAAGAGATTTCTATTCCAGATCTACGTGCAGGTTTTTCTTACTTAATGGCTGCTACTGTTGCTGAAGGCGTCTCAACGATTACAGGGTTGCCATACTTGGATAGGGGATATGAAAGTGTTGTTGATAAAATCGTAGGCTTAGGTGCCGATGTCACCAGGTTCCAACTGGATGATGAACCAGAAGAGATGGTACAGCCTATCAATTACCATGAAATTCAGGTACTGACGAAGATGAAGAGTTGAAAGGTTTACCCTTCTTGAGAAAGGAAAATAGTATTTTGTACAATTTCTATTAATTTGAACGTTGCATTAGTCTGCATACTTGTCAACATCCAATTGTATGGGAATAAGCCCATCTTCGATTTGTGACCTATTTCTTTCCTGCCAAGGAGGTAGCTTTAAGGACTCACCCAAATTGTTTAGAGGTTCGTCGAGCGTAAAACCTGGTGGCTTTGTTGCAACTTCAAAAAGAACACCTCCTGGTTCTCTAAAATAAATAGAACGAAAATATTGTCTATCTAATACGGGTGTCACATTGTAATTACTATTTAATAGTTCCTTTCTTACAGTTTCTTGTGCCTTATCACTTTCTGTGGCAAAGGCGATATGGTGTACTGTTCCATGCCCTTCGATACCCGGTAAAGTTTCAGGGTTACAGATGATATCAACGAAATCTCCCGGCTTTCCACTTGCGGAATAACGAAAGTGATTTCCCTTCTCAGTGATTAGAGTGTGATTCATCTCTCCTTCCAAAAGATTTGCCGTTTTTTCAAAACATTCTTCGGAAAGAGTAACACCGAAGATTCCTTTAATAGAATGACAAGGTGGTACTGTTCCACAAGAAAACCCCTTTCTTGCGTCTTTTTTATTGGCTACCAATTCTAGGGAAAGACCATCGTGATCCTGAAAAGATAAGAATAATTCATCAAAACGCTTGTTAGGTCCATAAAAAGAAATATTAAATTTGTTTAACCTATTTATCCAATAATCAATAGCATCTTCAGAAATAGAGAATGAAGTAGTTACTGACTGACCATTTCCTTTTCTGCCTCTAGGAATTTTGGGGTAAGGAAAAAAAGTCATGATAGTTCCCGGATCACCGCTCTCATTACCGTAATAAAGGTGGTATACACTAGGAACATCGAAATTAATGGTTTTTTTAACAAGTCTCAAACCCAAAACTCCACCATAAAACTCAACATTCTCTTGGGCGTCTGATGCTAAAGCAGTAATGTGGTGAATTCCTGTAATCAGCTGACTCATCATTTATTAGGCCTTGGTTAAAGTTGTTCTAAATACTTAATACTCATTTTTTTTACTTTCTTGTTTGACAGATGAAATATCTTTGACCCACTCTTTCATCACTAAATAAAAGCGGGCGAGGTCATTCAGATCGACCCATTCATTATTGCTGTGAATACCTCCACCAATAGGTGAGATCACCAGAACAGGAATCCCTTTTTCACCAAAAAAGCGGGCATCAGATGCTCCATGAGATTTCATTGTTTTCACATCAATACTGAACCTTTCTTTTGCGATTTGTTTGAACAGAAGGAACTCTGGGTTTTTGACATCTACTTTATGGGGCGATCCTTTCAGGCTCTCCATCATATTAACCCCAGGGTAATGCTGTACGATATCATTGATATCTTTAAGAATCTTTGAAGATGACATATATGCTGGAAACCTGATGTTGATATCTGTTTCTGCATAATCAGGAACGACATTGGTTGCCTGTCCACCTTGGATCACTGTTACCGAAACTGTCGGATACCAATTGATGTCTGGATGATTGTTCTTGGGGAATAAATTTTGGATTTTTGGCAATATCTCCTGAAGTTTTTCTATAGCATTATCCCCTTCCCATGGCCTTGACGAGTGCGCACTAGTTCCTTGAGCTACGAGTTTTATCAGGAGAACACCTTTTGCTTCTTCTTCGATATGCCAATCAAAACCTCCGTCGGGCGCAAAACCTATCTCAGATGAATATCCTTCATCGAGTAAATATTTGATGCCATTACCTCCTCCAATTTCCTCATCGGAGGTGAGCATGATGCCAAAGTCATAGGTAGGGAGAGCTTTGTTAAGTTCTTTGATTAATAAGATATAGCTAGCAATCGCCATTTTCATGTCCATCGCCCCCCTTCCTTTCATTTTATTATTCTCGACGACAGGAATAAATAATTTTTTGGGGGCTGAAACCACGTCCATATGTGCAATTAACCATAATTTGGGGGTTTTAGTCTCCTGAGTAGTGATCAGTAAGGAGGGATAGTTATTCTGCTCAACCCATTTTAAATGAATGGGATAATCTTTAAGTTCTTGCTCAACCCAATTTAATGCTTGTTTGTTGGCTTTTTGATTGGAGCTCACAGTGTCGAGGGTGATCAGGTGGGCAAGAATATCAGTGAGTTGATTCTTGGTATTTATAAGGTCGCTCTTTTCTGCTGCGCCTATTAGGCTGTGATTGATAAGAAAAAGAGTAACTAACATACTAAAAAACAATTGCATTTGGAAAACCTAATTTTAAAGTACTTTCTCTATGAAATAAGATTTACCCTATCATTAGAAAAATGTAAAACATGTGAAACCATTATACTGAATGAAATTGGAAATTACACTTGATAGTCAGAGATTTTTACTTCTGACGAAGTGTGGAGATCGCAGGTAACTTAGACAAGTTACCTAGATCGAACACAAAGTCAGAGGCAAAAAGAATGATTATCAAGCGTAATTTCCAATTTCATTCAGTATAATTTTGAAACACGATCGGTACAACAAGAAAAATAACAATATTAACGGCGATACAGGCAACAGTAGTAACCATTCATACATTGCTATCGGACGTAGATTTATTATTAGCGATCAATTTTTTGAGAATATTAAGAGATACAATTTTCCCTAACACGATCTCTTTGTCTATAATTGATGGATCCCAACAAGCTACGGTTAGGTTTGCTTTAGACTCAATCGTTGCGCTAGCTTCATCACCACTCAGAGCCCCAAATTCTCCAATGAAATCTCCAGGCTCTAGTTCTGATATGATACCTTGGTTATTGAGTACAACAGCTTTGCCTTTAAGAATTAGCATTATTTTTTTTACTTCATCACCTTTTTGCACGATTACGCCACTATTGAGTTGACTTATGTTACAAATCCCCATCAGATGATGAAATTCTTTCTTTGTAAGATGTTTTTCATACCTTTTGTATGCTCTTAGACCAATATTGGAAATTTGAAATTGACTTTCGTAGATTATGTAGTAGATGATCTTATACCCATTTATCACTATAAGAAGCAGGCTAGTTGCAAT
>JBCDHL010000278.1:0-3732 GCA_038750095.1 Chlamydiota bacterium | reverse complement strand
TCGCAGCTAATCGTAAAAGATTCGATGACATCATTATAGCAAATCTTCGAGGAGTTTTTAAAAAAAATGGTAAATCCATTTTCTGGGAGGAATTGGGTCGTCATTTTTTTGATGTGGGATACGAAACCCTACAACATAGACTATTAGAAGACCCAGAACTTGTACCTTCATTGTTACCGAAACACCCTATCTATCTATCCCTACTTTCTGACGAATTAAGAAGCGTTGTTGGCCAGCCCCACAAAAATTCATCCCCAGCACTCAACATGCTGCTCGATGAAGGGTTTAACTTAACAAACAGAGTCGACCTATTTGATGGTGGCCCCTCTGTTGAAGCATTCATCGATCAAGTTAACTTTATTAGATTCAACGACGTCGCAAAAATTTGCTCTATCAAACCTGAGAGTAAAACTGACGAAAAAGTCATCGTCTGTAATAACCAACTAGACTTTCGAGCAACCTTCGCGCACATCAACCCAAGCATTGATGGAAAAGCACACATTTCCTCAAAAGTTGCCCGGGCCTTACAAGCAGACGTTGGAGA
The DNA here is from genome assembly GCA_038750095.1 of Chlamydiota bacterium. Lineage (GTDB taxonomy): Bacteria > Chlamydiota > Chlamydiia > Chlamydiales > Criblamydiaceae > JAJFMC01. The sequence goes on along the minus strand of JBCDHL010000278.1, from coordinate 3,188 downwards.
CATAATCAGATATAGTTCTCTAAACCGTAGGGGGCTGTAATGTCTAAACCAACGCATTTCATCAACGGTCAATGGGTTAGTAGCCAAGGCACCCCATTTAAGTCTACAGACCCCGCAAATGGTGAAACAATTTGGGAAGGCACCGAAGGGACTGAACGCGAAATAGATATCGCTACCTCTACTGCCAGAAAAATCCAAATCGAGTGGAGTAAATTGGATGTCAGTAAACGTATCCAATATCTACAAGCTTTTAAAAACCTCTTAGAAGATAACAAAAAACATCTTGCCGAAACCATTTCACAAGAAGTTGGTAAGCCCCTTTGGGAGTCTCTTACGGAAGTGGGAGCAATGATAGGGAAAATCAATATCTCCATTCAATCTTTCGAAGAGCGTTGTCCTACAAAAACAAGTGATCTAAATGGGATAACAACAGCTACACGGCATAAACCACACGGATGTCTTGCTGTATTCGGCCCCTACAATTTTCCAGGTCATCTTCCAAATGGTCATATCATTCCAGCTCTCATTGCTGGAAATACAGTGATTTTCAAGCCGAGCGAACTCACTCCTTTAGTTGCCCAGGAAACCATGAAGCTTTGGGAAATGACAAACATACCCAAAGGAGTTATTCAATTGATACAGGGAACGAAAAATACTGCGATTTCCTTGTCAGCACACAAGGAGGTTGACGGACTACTCTTCACAGGAAGTTGGGAAACTGGATCGATAATCAATCAAAAGTACACGAGCTTTCCAGAAAAAATTCTGGCCTTAGAGTTGGGAGGTAATAATCCCCTCATCGTCTTCGACTGCAATGACCTACCTGCTGCAGCATACACAACAATACTATCTGCATACTTCACTTCGGGTCAAAGGTGTACATGTGCAAGAAGACTAATCGTCCATAATGGTTCGGAAGGTGAAAACATAATAGAATTATTAAGAGAAATGATTCCAAAAATTTCTATTGGTGATTACAGAGAAAACCCAGAGCCATTTATGGGTCCTCTTATCTCGGAACAAGCTGCTAACTCAATCTTTCAGGCACAGATTGCCCTGATTGCAAAAGGTGCGGTATCGATCGTAACATCTACCCCTATGACGAAAAGCAATGCTTTCGTCACACCTGGATTAATAGATGTCACTCATGTTCAAAATAGAGAAGATAAAGAGTATTTTGGCCCACTTCTCCAATTAATCCGAGTGGATAGCTTTGATGAAGCAATTCGAGAGGCAAACAACACAGGATATGGCCTCGCAGCCGGCTTACTAAGCGACAACGAAGACAATTACAACGAATTTTTTCATCGGATACGCGCTGGTATTGTCAACTGGAACAACCAAACGACAGGTGCAAGTAGTAATGCCCCTTTTGGTGGTATTGGAAAAAGTGGTAATTTTCATCCAAGTGCCTATTATGCTGCTGACTACTGTAGCTATCCAGTTGCTTCTATGGAAACCACTGTTTTAAAGAGACCTGAAAAGCTCCTGACTGGCCTTGAAGGGATTGAGGGATCGTTGCAATGAGTGAATATCACTACGAAGTCAATTTCGATGGTCTAGCGGGTACAACTCACAATTATAGTGGTCTGTCCTACGGAAATATGGCTTCGATGAGAAATAAAAATATTCAGTCCAATCCAAGAGAAGCCGCTTTACAGTGTTTACAAAAAATGAAGTTCATGGCCGATTTGGGATTAGTACAAGGTGTTATTCCTCCACACGAAAGACCTTTCATACCCATCCTTAAAGAGATCGGATTTTCAGGTTCGGATTCCGAAATTCTAAAACAGGCTCAAAAAGAAGTTCCGAACATTTTTTATGCATGCAGCTCTTCCTCATCGATGTGGACAGCAAACGCAGCCACATTCACCCCCTCTAAAGACAGTGCAGATCAACATGCTCATCTCACCCCAGCAAACTTATCAAGTGAATTTCACCGTTCATTTGAACACATGACCACAGAAAAGATTTTTGAAAAAATTTTCAATGATCCAACACTCTTCCATTGCCACAAGGCCCTACCTGCAGGTGAATATTTTTGTGATGAGGGAGCAGCAAATCATACAAGATTTTGTAAAGAATATGGTGATATTGGTGTTCACCTTTTTGTTTATGGAAAGTATCAATTTAAACCATCAGCTCTAGAACCTGTCAAATTTCCAGCGAGGCAATCATTCGAAGCATCTGAGGCTGTTGTCAGAAACCACCGCATCATACAAGATCGAGTCATTTATGCTCAGCAAAGCCCTTCAGCAATCGATGCGGGTATTTTCCATAATGATGTGATTTCTGTAGGGAATAAAAACGTCTTCTTTTATCACGAAAAAGCTTTTGTAGGAACTGATACCGTTATTCAAGAAATTGATGAGAAGGTAAAGGAGTTTTGCGATACATCGATGATATTCATACGTGTCAGCCAAGATGAGATTCCATTAGTCGAGGTGATTGAGACCTATTTATTCAATTCACAGCTTATCTCCATCGAAGACAACCTCATGGCAATCGTTGCACCCATAGAGTGTCAAAAAAACCCTCGGGTTAGGGATTACCTGGAAAAGCTTATTAAAGACCCTAGTAACCCCATCAAAACGATTCACTATCTTAACCTAAAAGAAAGTATGCAAAATGGTGGAGGCCCTGCATGCCTGAGACTACGAGTCGTACTCAGCCAAGAAGAAATTCGTGCTGTTCATCAGGATGTCCTCCTTTCCGAAAAACTCTATATCAAATTAGCCTCTTGGATCGACACTTATTACCGTGATAGGCTCACCCCAGGTGACCTCATCGACCCCGAGTTATTGAAAGAGTCACAACAGGCACTGGATGAACTGACTCAAATTCTTAAACTGGGCTCCATCTATTCTTTCCAGAAATAAAGGTTATACCGAATCAACCTCTTTAGTCCATCCCCTCCCTATGATCCTACTCAAGCTTCTGTAGTCATATTAGACAGAATAACGCTACCAATAGCGATACAAGCTAGAGTTGGAAGTAGGAGTTTAGAGCACATCCTACTATCGTTAGCAGAGGTGCTTTCAAAATTGATGATAGGATTTTCAGGGGAGGTATTTTCTTTTTGCTTAGAAGTATTAAACTCTTCAGGCTTTAGTGGTAATATTTTTTTTCCGAATGCATTACTATATCGTTCATAATGACTCCAAAATTTATCAAAATTAGAAAACGTT
>JBCDHL010000277.1:0-3766 GCA_038750095.1 Chlamydiota bacterium | reverse complement strand
GATGATCTCTTCGCCTCGTTTTCGCTTAGGCTTTGTCAGTAAAAAGCACATCCCTAAAAAAGTCTGCGCCAAACAGTTATCCGGTTCCTTTTTTGTGACCCCTTCGAATATCGCCGTAGCTCTTTTGATTTCCAGCTTGTTAAGCGCGATATAGCCAAGCCCAATCTGCGGTGCTGTGCTCATTGGATTCATCACTTGCGCGGCACCAAATATGCGGGTAGCACTCACCTCATCTAGTTGCTTAACGGCGACAAACCCTGCTTCTATCAACAAAGCAAAATCATCTAAAAAGTCATCAAAACTCTCATTTGACATCTTTACCTGTCCTTTTGCCCAGATGCAAATGACTGAAACACCATCAAGTAATCATTCACAGCTAGAGCTTTACATATCATTAAACTCAGTGTACCTTTCGGGACATAGTCTATTCATAACATAAAGCAAATAAACTGTGAATGCATATAGTATGGACAAAATGAATTGCCCATACCAAAACCACTGGTTATCCTTTAACGTTCCTAGCCATTGACATAATAGCCGAGTTCGCTGCAGCCACAACGTTCGTAGCCATTTCGGAAACTTGCGATAAGTGGTTCATCAACATCTGCATCTCGAACATGTCACCGATACTGATGGCACTACGTCTTGCAGCGATCAAACCAATCTTTGTCTTGGCACTGATCGTGAGCCCATTAACTACCTTAAATAGCTGACCAACGTCAAACCCAGGCCTATAGTGGTCCCCGCAAAAAGGCGAACTAAATCTATAGGTCCATTGAGAGACTGTTGACCCCGCAAAATCATAGGGATCAACACTCGTTATGGGTGCCCCTTGTTGTTCATTAGTTGACATAGGTTCCCTCCTATGTGTTTTTACTTTATTATTAAACGAAAAAGTTCATACTGGAAATTGCATTTCCTGCAGCGTCCATGCTGCGTTCTGAAGTCCTCGTTTTGATCATATATATTAAACGCTTAGTGGGGCCGTCACATGGCATTTTCTCTAGGAATTTTCCCTAAAAAAGTTTGCATCGTCGATTCATTCGGTGCAGTATGCCGTTGCGGCAGCCCGACTAAGCGTTCCATGGGAGCGCTATGTAGTGTTTTGAGCCTAAGGTTGTATGCTATGTCGTTTTGAACCGCATCAAAACCTTGAGGAGAGAGGTGTAACCATGTAAAAGGACACCGTATTGATCAAACTCATCTTTTACTGAGCCGCTGCGTAGAGTCGTTTTAATCTTTTGTATTCTCTCCTCAGTCAGCTTCTTGAGTTCTCTATTCTTCTTTTGGTCTTTTAAGTCTTTTTCTAAGTCAAAAACAAATTCACTAGGTGTATCGTCACTCTTTTTGTTCTCTAATCCAAACATTATTACCTCGTGTTTGCTAGGGGCATACGAATTCCCAATTCTCTCCCCTCTAAGATCTATTTTACCATAATGACAGCATTTATACAATCTCGGAAGATAAATCTTTATTTTAGTGAATGTTTTTATGTCAACCCTTTGTTTTTATACCACTTAAAGTGACATTTTGATCTCCTCAACAACTCTTCAACCAACGATTGAAAATGACGACCGATAATCAAATAATAAGGGTCATAGGTCAGATATTTCTACGGTCGTAGATCGATCCGATAGTTCACGTTATCTCTTTCGAGGAAAACAGCTTGTGTCGTGATCTCCGTAATCGTCATACCATCAAGAATATCGCCTTTGGAAACGATCCTTCCATCAATAACCACACTGACATTTCCACCAGTACGAGAAACACCTGTAACAAGGTAACGATCGGTGATATCGATGGTTGACTTCGCTTGAGCTATTTCCGTGACATAGTCCTGCACATTGCGGACGCCTGGAATTTTCGAAATCTCTGTGAGGACTTTTTCAAAGGAATCGTGAAGACTGTTAGGAATGACGCCTTGTAAGATCACATCGCCATTGTTAACGCTCACATTGATATTTTGAAAACCCGCTTCAGAGAGATCCAATCTCGTCTTAGCGATCAGGTCTTCTTCAACAATAACGCGATACTGTAAATGGTCGAGATAAAGGAAGTTTGCCGTCATGTACTCGACAAGTGACTCCATCTGATCACGGTTTTTGAGATACCCAGTAAGCATGAATTGCCCAGGTGCATTAGCTTGTAGAGTGACCCCTCGCCATGCAGGGTTACGTGAAAGGGTAGGATTGAGATCTTGCCACACCTTTTCATCAATAACTACCCCAGAATCATCAGCATTTTTTATGAATTGCAGGCCCTCCAAGTTATATCTGAGCTGTCGCAGAGCGTTATCGGTGAGGACATGCCCAACAATCATGAGGTTACCTGTTGATTTGTTAAATGTATATTCCACCCCAGGGAATCGAGCTAAGGCTTCTTCCAAGACAAGGTTACTGTCTTCAACGTTGTGCAGTTCGACAGGAGCTGACTGAAAAAGCGTTACCATTCCTATCCCCAAGGTAACAAAGGTACCAGTAATAATGGCGATCATAATGAATGCGGTGAGGGTGGTACTACTCTTTTCTTTAAGCTCTTTCTTCCTTAATGTCGCCTCTTCTTCTGCTTGGGCTGTGGCTGCTGCAGCTGCGGCAGTTTGTTCTTCAAAAGCAGCCTCTTCATCAAGGGCATCCATCTCCTCTAGTGGATTGTCCTCCTGTTGTAAAACTTTAACGATAGAAGGTAACAGCGGAGAGATGATCGTGTGCATCTCACCTTCGCGATCAAAGATCACAAAAGCACTCGTTCCGATATTCACCACGATATTAGGTTCAAGCCCATGACGCTCTTCGAGACGCTGCCCATCGACAAGAGTCCCATTTCGGCTTCCTTGGTCCTCGATAGTAATGATATCGTCGCTACTCACCTGGATACGCGCCTGTTGTCTAGAAACACTTGTGTCGTTAAAGATCACATCACAAGAGTTAGGGTCTGTTCCTAGGAGGTAACTCGCACCCGCACGCATTGTAAATTCTGCTCCGGTGTTTGGTCCGCCAATCACCTTTAAGAGCCAACGCCCTGTTTCGATCATATCGAAATTAATATCTGCCAGAAGAGCCTCTTCCTCAGCCGCTTCTTCGTCAAAAATCGTGTCTCGCCTAGATTGGATCGCCTCATTGAAGTCCGATTCTTCTTCTAGATCCTCTTCAGAAAAAATTTCCTCATGCTCACCTTCGTCATCCAAAAAAGATTGTTCTTCCTGAGGAGCTTCCTCTTCTCGCATTTCACGCTGATCTTCGGTTCCCTCTTCCTCAGGTTCATTGGCTATCTGATCTTCAATTGTCTCTTCTTCGGGTGCGATAGATTGCAAATCTTCGCTTTCCTCTTGCTCGGGAAGAACTGACCCTTCATCTGGTTCTTCGCTGAAAAGGCGAACCTCTGATTCCGCATAGAAACGATAGGTATTACTACCGATTTTAACAAGATCCCCATCATTAAGTAGCTGTTGCTCTGCAAGTTCATGACCATTCACATGCACAGGATTCGTTGTACTCAAATTTTCAATTACGGTTCCTTCTGGTGTAGCGCGACAGACGAGGTGTCGACGCGAAGCGACAGGATCTTCAATTAGGAGTTGGCAAGAGTCTGGATCACGTCCGATCACCCAGTGATCACCATCATCAAGTAAGAGGATAAGACCCTTAAGGGAGCCTTCTTCTGCGACAAATTTAGCAGCCATTATACACAATCTCTAGAGTTTTAGTTTTTTACATAATACGCAAATAGGGGATTTTTTCCATTAATTTTAATTTAAGGCGTTCCCCAT
>JBCDHL010000276.1:0-3773 GCA_038750095.1 Chlamydiota bacterium | reverse complement strand
TTTTTTGTAGAGAATGCCAAATGTTTACCATATACCAATAGTGATTCAAAATTGGTATAAACGTTGGACAGTCGAGTTATTGAATCACTTTTCTACTCAAAGGTCGTTTCACCAACTTTGCTTCCACCGTTTAAAACCATGAATTTTGTTCCACTGATTGCGTACTCAGATAAGTCCAAAAGAACCTCATCACAAATTAACTTTTCTCTAGGGTCATCGTGGTTATGAACGGAAAGATGAATTGTATAAGACCTAGCTCCGTCGGAAGAGGTATCCAAAATATGTGCGTCAATTTTGTGTTTGCACCCACCACCATAAGTTATACAGATGTTTAGGTCCTTACCTTCCCAAGTGAGGTTTTCGTCATCACTATTGGAAGTACTATAAACCTCAAGCATGTCCTCATCATGAGAAACGACAGGTTTTCTTTTTGAGGGGTGATTTATATCCGGGTATGTGGAATGACCTGCAAAATATGTTGACGAAGATTCTATTGGAGAGCTCATAAAAAAACCTCTGTGTTTAATTGTGAAAAACAACCCAACCCTATTTGACAAGTTTATTAAATGCAAATTTTTTTTCAGTAAAGTCGATAGACAACCTTTTGTATCGTTTTATGAAAAATACAGTAGAAAGTACGGTATTTCCAAAATAGTCATCTAGCCATAATTTCAGCAGTTTTTACTAATCGAAATTAACCAAAAGGAGACATATTTTGGACCCATCAACAAATGAATCGAGAACATACCTTTATAAAGACTTTCCCGAATCCGAATACTGTTCAGGATGCGATGAGATGTGCGGACCAAAGGGATTGGTCAAAAGTTGGGAACACGAAAAGTATGCTTGGCAGGATAACAAAATAGCTGATTGTTGTGGTTACGGTGCTTTGTATCGATGTCAAGTAACTGCAGGAACGGCAATTGCTCTCCCAGCGGATCTTTGTTTGATGATTACAGGAATAGGATGTACTGCCTTATGTGGGACATGCGCCACGGTTAGGTCTGTAGTGACGATTGCATGTTGCCCACTATCTTGCTGCTGTAAAGAGTTTTATGGGGAGATGGTGGATAGTACAATAGGTACATGGAAAACAACGTTTGCAGGTCTGAAGTGTTCGGGAGCAACAGGATTAAAAGCCGCGGAGGACTTACTCTGCTGTTTTCCTAATGTCATTGCCGAAGAACTATTGAATGCATATTGCGGGCAACCTGAAAGAATGTTGAAGAACAAGATCGCTACCGAGGAGGTTATACGTGAATATCGTACCATGAACGAATAGACAGTCTTTGAGTTGCCCTGGGGTGTAGGACGAGTGTAGCGAGTCCGAACCCCAGGATGATGTTAGCTATAAATTCATTTCGATATACATATTTTACTTGCTAAAAGATCTAACGGATCGATCATTTTAATGCCCGAAATTTCCATAGGAAATTCATCATAAAGAACAGACAGTTCTGTGCATCCAAGGATCACACAATCAATAACAGGATCCTTCATTGTTTTTGAAAAAATATACGACTTTAATTGTTGACTCTCTTGAAGTGAAAACGCTCCACTCAAAACAGCTCTTATGAGGTAGTCTATAAGTTTTTGCTCTTCATTATTTGGTAGACTAATGGAAATGTAGTCATGCACATTTTTTTGTACTGATGTGTTTGTACAAAGAACTAGAGCCTTTGAGAATTTTTGTTCAGTCAAATATATTTTTGTTTCTTTAATAAGATTCACGAGTCTATTTCTGTGACAGGTTTTATCGAGAAATCCGTGGAGAGTGTTGCAAGCAATACCAATTTTATTGGCCCCGTTCTCGATTAGAAAATCCAATGAATCTTCAAGCTGTTGTGAAATCTTATTATCCTTTTCTGAAGCTTTAGTTGACTCCAGCATTTCAGAAAATGGGTAGCTCAGAAGGATCATTTTTGGAAAATCGTAGTCGTTTACACATCCATAATTTTTCTGATAGTTTGTGATGATTTTCTTCATAAGTAATTGACCGGCCATTGGACCTGCTCCACCTATGATTCCAATCGTATTTTTCGTCTGATTCCTCATACCTTAATCTCCTCAACTTTTTTGGGGAGACCTTGCCTTACGTCGAACCTTGTGCCTATTAAATAGCCGAGAAGAGAGAAACAAATTGTTATCATCTCTTTAGGAACAGGAAGATTTAGAAAACGAAAAATTACAAATCCTGCAGCCCCAAAGGTCATGGAAAAATATGCTCCAACTCTTGAAGGCCTCTTTGATAATACCGCTGCTGTAATCGGAACAAAAAGAATGCATACAGACAATTCATATGAAATCATTAAGACTGTCACGACATTGTCAAAGAGGTAGGCGATGCCAAGAGAACTAATCCCCGTAATCAAGGTTAATAGTTGTGATAGTCTGACTCTTTGAGCATCAGATGATTGTTGTAGAACGAGAAAGTCGCATGAGAGATTTGAAGCAATTGAGCATAATAGTGAATCTGCCGTAGATATAACCGCAAGAAAAATGGCAACCATAAATAATGTGGCGACAAAAGGATTTGTTAGTGCTTTAATTGATTCGATGAGCACGCTTGCATTATCAGTCACCTCTATACCGATTTCTCTTGCGACGACTCCGAAGTAGATGGCAACGATGGAGCTAAATAAAAGGACTGTTCCAGCAGTTAATGCAGACATAGAAATAACTCGGGAGTTTTTTGCTGCAAAACATCTTTGTCCCATATCTTGTTCAATGAGCATGAATAGCAGGGGCATAAACAGCCAGCTTGACCAGGGTATTTCGGATAGTGCTATTGATTCCGCTGAGGGAATACTCAGACTTACAGGTACCAATGAAGTATCGACTGAGAAAAATGCCAGTGCTAGAGTAGTCACTATGAACAGTGCTTGCAGGATGTCTGTGTTGACAACAGCTTTTAATCCTCCCATTACGGTATAGCCGACAAGAACAGACCAAAATATAATAAATATCGCTGGATTCTCTGCACCCATCGCTACAAAAAATAATCGTGCGGCTATTCCTTGTGCTACTAAGATGAAAAAAAGTGCAACAATCGATAATCCTGAAGCAATATATCTCTGGTATTTGGATCCGTAAACCTTTTCAAAGATTTCTGCAACGGTGGAGATATTTAACTTTTGCAATTTACCTCCGAACCCCATTCCAAGAACAAATAGTCCGAGGCTCATGCCTAGTGGATAAAATAGAACTAGCCACCCTTTCAGATATGCCTCTTGAGCAGCTCCTAATAACGTACCACCTCCTAGTTGTGTTGCCAAAAGAGTTAGGGAGAGGGGGAAAAAAGTAAGTTTTCTTCCCATCAAAAAGTAATCTTCACTTGTTTGTAGGTCCTTGGAAGCGCATTTTCCGATCCAAATGTAAATGGTTCCCAGTAATCCTACTAATCCAAAAAATAATGGAATATTCATATAATTCACCTATGTTTTTGCATACCGATTTCTGAGTTGGAATCGGTATAGTTTTTTTAAATTTTGTAATAGTTTTGTATCGATTTGAAAGAGCTTGTGATTCACGAAATCTGGTTAGAAGCACTTTCTACGGTACTAAATTTGATGAAACTGTTTGGTAAAAAAAATCTTAATGAAGATGGATGGAATGATGATGAGAATGAGAAAATAAAGAAGGGTATGAATTTGATTCAAAAGAAACAGAAGAATCTTTTGTTTTATCGAGTAACTCTATTAAAGTACCTATTGACGATTGTTTTTTCATATTTTTCTCCTTTCTTGAGAATATTGCCTCAATCTGTAGTGACA
>JBCDHL010000275.1:0-3789 GCA_038750095.1 Chlamydiota bacterium | reverse complement strand
AGACTCTCAAATTCTAAACAATCTGGTGTCGTATTTACAAGAAGCTCTAAAATTAATGAAATGGAGCAAGTCGCAGAAACCTGGGTCGAGACTTATTTAAATAACAAGAATACGCTTTATAATTGGATTGCCTACAAGTTAATCCCCATGGCATCAGTTCGTCTTGATGAAAAGACAAAAGAGTATCGCCTGTTTTTCAACGATAAATTATCAGTAGGGTTTTCTGATTCGTGTAGTATTCCATTTCGAGATCAAAATAGAGTGGTCGACTTTTTTTTGAATGAGGATGGATGGTCAGTGAGTGGTAAAACTGAACGGTCTGGAATAGACCCTGTAGGTGTTTACTGGACAATACAAAAACTTGTAAAGTATCCAGCTGCAAAGGAGGCTTTGGAGACGTTACTTTTAGGTGATCTTATACCTGACGAACACCCAGCCTTATCCAACGCAAAACAGTTTGTAGGGGAAAATGGTGAAGAGGCTTCGCTCGTCATGTCAGCTTATGAGTTAATTAGCGATATTGGAAGAAGTTTCGGGACTATTTATAAAAATCCATTTTATCAATTATGGGATGAGTTGGCCTCGTCTAAGGAAGCTCCCGTTCCTCTTCTTAAGGAAAAAGCGGAGGGAAACATAAACCAATTAGGTAGATATGTTGACTGGGTTCCATCACTATCTGCAAGTCCTGATTTTCCAGTAGAGCCTCTGACAAAGGTTCAAAGTGTTTTGACCCCTATATGGAAAGATATTCATAAATATCGCATCGATAAATCGATTAAAGGTGTCGATAACATTCCTTTTGATAGGTCTGAGGCACTTGATTTACTTTCCCAGCAATATTATTGGATACACATTAATGTTGATGATCCATTTGATGAGGATGGAGCCGGGTGCATTTTATCTGCACTATGTGTTTATATCTATCAAGCAAGCGAAAAACTGGAAAATATTAACTCTAAAGACATGCGTGATCTGTTTTCTGATTATTTGGTTACTCTTCTGAATACGATAGAAAATAAACCATCAGAAATTGATAGGCAGGTATACGATTACTTCAATACAGAGGTCAAAAAGTGCACTAAAGGTGATGGTATTAATGACGGGTGGTCGCTTGAAGAGTATGCGGAATGGCTAAGGAATGGTAAGTCTCCAGAAGGCAAACAAATATATGGCCATTTTGACATGGGACAGTTAGAAATCGATCTATTTTGCAGAGTTTTCAGAATAGGAGTTCAGGTATTTCGAGGAGGGGAGCCCTACAGACTCGAAAAAGGACTGATGCTTCCCATCAGAAGCTATGGTCCTAGAACTCGTGAACAGGTGATTCTTTTTAATGAGACTGGTGTTAGTAGTGATGGATTTAGTTTTTATGCACTTATGCCAAAATTGAGGTCCCCGATCTCCTATGGAAGTCAAAGAGATTCCTCCGAAATAAAAAGCGCTCTCAAACATAATCGTGATTTTTGGGAGAGAAATCATGAAAAAGATTGGGGCCAGTAGATATATACCGATCGTGATTCATAATTTGGAATTTTGACATGGTTCAAAGAAAGGTAACATTTTTCGTCTCCTCGATTACGTGTCAATAATATTTTAGTGTCTGGAGTGAAGAGAAATATTACTGATCCTTCATTAAAGAGGCAATGTATTCCGCGATATGTAGGGGTTTTCTTTCTGTACCATGATGAATTTGGCTTCTACAAGAAGTGCCGTTTGCTACGATGAGATCTTCGTGACCTATTTTATTGATATATGGAAAAAGGTGAAGATTACCAACCTCCATAGACATGTCATAGTGTTCTGATTCGTACCCAAAAGAACCTGCCATACCACAGCAACCTGAATCGATTTCTTCGGCTTTTTGGCCGTTAATCATCCCAAGGCATTTCTTAATAACTTCTGTTCCAAAGAGAGACTTTTGATGGCAGTGGCCATGAAAATGAACAGGTGCACATAAGGTGTGATCAATGATATTATTAAGCTGCTCGGGAGTTATATGTTTTACGAGAAATCCCTCAAAAGAGTAGCAGAGATCGCTTAAATTACATAATCGCTCTTTTTCATCAGATATCAGCCCTTTGTAATCGTCAACAACAGCAGAATGACAACTAGGTTCTAAGATAATAAAGGGAACTTTTCTGGTTAATACTGACTTAATATTCTCGAGAAGTAAATTTGCTCTCACTTTTGCATGCGGCAGCATTCCTTTTGAGATCATTGGGCGTCCACAACAAGTCCACTCATTAAATTGTACGTGGTATCCAAGTGCATCGAGAATCTTGACGGCAGCGATGCCTATCTCTGGCGAATTGAATTCTGTGTAGGTGTCTGTGAATAACAAAACTTGAAGTTCCGATTTTCTTGGGATGTATTTTTTTTTTGTCCATGAAGAAAATGTATTTTGTGCAAGCTCGGGTAAAGGGCGTTTTGGGGAAATACCTAATAGAGATAAGATCTTTTTGTTGAGCGATGTCTCTGTTAAACGATTAAAAAGCTTCGCAATTTTTTGAAGCAACTTGTTGGCTTCTCCAAAGTAAGCAAAAAGATAATTGCGGAATGGAGTAGAGTGTTTTTTGTAATAGTGATAGAGAAATTCACTTTTCATCTTCGCCATATCGACTTGAGAAGGGCATTCTTTTTTACACCCTTTACACTCTATGCATAAATCCATCACTTCATACAGTTGATCACTTGTAAAATTATCAAAGGGTTGTTTCCCATTCACTATAGAGCGAAGCATTTGAGCGCGTGCTCGAGTTGTATGAGTTTCATCTCTCGTTACTTGGAAGGGGGGACACATTAATTTTTCAGGCTTTCGACAAGTGGCGTTTCCATTGCACATGTCTACTGATAGCTCAAATCCTCCCTCTTCTTCAAAGCTTAGAAAGGTTTTCACTCGTTTTTGCTGTACAGTTGGAGACATTCGCAGATCATGAACGAGTTCCTTGCCGTCGACAATTTTATTTGGATTCATTAAATTTTGAGGATCAAAAGCGAGCTTCACCTTTTTAAAAGCTTCGTAAAGATCTTTGCCAAAGAGTTTTTCATTCAACCATGAACGAATATAACCATCGCCATGCTCACCACTTAGGGCTCCTCCGTGCTCCATAAGAATATCCGTCACATTAAGCATAATTTTCTTCATGAGTTTAAGCTCTTCGTGATCTCTTAAATCTACATAGGGGCGAATATGCATGCAACCGGAGCCTACATGTCCATATACTCCTGCATCTTTTTTATATTTTACCAATAGTGACTTGAAAGCTTTCATGAATGAGGCAAGATGTTCAGGAGCTACCGTTATGTCTTCGATAAAGGCTATAGCACGGCTATATGTACGTTTTGAAAGTAAAAGCCCAAGTCCAGCCTTTCTCATTGCCCAAATATGATTCATCTCTTTCGGTTCGTATAGTACATCCTGATGATACCCTAAGGCTTCTTTGGAAATATTGTTTCGAAACTCTTCTACTTGATTTTGTACTTCTTTAAGGGTTTCTCCTTGGAATTCGACAATAAATATTGCATCAGGGGACCCATTGAGCCAATGTGTTTTTCCTTTTAAAGCAGGAGCCTTTACACCCATTTCAATGATGTGGTGATCAATCATTTCCACAGATAGCGGTGAATAGTCCAGTATCTCGTTTATACATCCCATTCCTAAAATAACATCATGGTAAAAGAGTAGACACAGACCAGTAAATTTTGGTCGCTTTGCGATACGAACTTTTACTTGCGTGATAATGCCCAGTGTTCCTTCACTTCCAACAATTAATTTGACGAGATTAAGTT